>NZ_JAAARL010000038.1:0-36753 GCF_009908205.1 Pseudomonas sp. Fl5BN2
GCCCCTCCACTCGGTGCCTCGCCTAGGCTCGGCATGCCCTCTCTCCGGCATTGATCCGTGGGCCGCCGCCACAGGCCATCCATGGCCTGGGGCGGCTAACCCGGCATCCCTGCCGGGTTACCCACGGATCAATGCCTGCGTTCGGCCATCGTGGTTAAGGGGGCAGGCAGATCAAGATCAAAATCTGACGGCGGCCTATCGGCCGGCCTGGAGATTGGTGTGCGGACACCTCGATAGCTACATTCCGTTGCTTGGCTTTTGATCTTGATCTTGATCTTGATCTGGCTCTGGCTCTGGCTCTGGCTCTGGCTCTGGCTCTTGATCTTCTTGCCCTGTCAGGCGGCCAAGTGGAGGTGCTGCGCAGTGGCCAACTCAGCAGGGATGCCGAGTTGGCCGCCCCAGGCCATGGAGCAGGACCCGACGCTGGGGCAAGAGCCCTTTGGTTGCTTTGGGCTGGGCCGGTGTTTCGGGTTTTTCCAAAGTGACCCGCCGTCAGGGCGGAACCCTAAGTGGCCGTTACCACAGCAACGGAGATACCCCGTAAACCCCGGACAATCTCATCCCTTATCCCCAACCCCCAACTCCCGCAACTGCCCCCGGGTCTCTTCTGCCGACACATGCTGAATCGCGTGCCACCCCAGCGCCCTGGCCGCCACAATATTCGGCGCATGATCATCAATGAACACCAGTTCATGGGGCGCAACATCCGGCAACTGCACGCGGATCCGGTTCAATGCCGTCTGATAAATCTCGGCATCAGGCTTGATCTGCCGCTCCTGCCCGGACACCACAATGTCGCGAAAACACCGCAGGAAAGGATAATTATCCCAGGCATAGGGAAAGGTCTCCTGGGACCAGTTGGTCAGTCCGAACAGTGGCATCTGCGCTTCATGCAACTCCTCCAGCAGCGCCACACCGCCGTCCAGCGGCCCCTTGAGCATCTCCGGCCAGCGTCCGTAGTAGGCCTCGATCAACGGCGCATGCTCGGGATGCTCGGCCACCAGGCTGCGGGTCGCTTCGGCCAGGGGCCGGCCGGCGTCTTGCAGGGTGTTCCAGGCCTGGGTGCAGACGGTGTCGAGGAACCATTGGCGGCGGTCGTCGTCGGGGATCAGTTGGCGGTACAGGTGGTGCGGGCTCCAGTCGAACAGCACGCCACCAAAATCGAACACCACGGCACGAATCGTCATGAACACTTCCTGTTGAGCGGTTGTGGGCCAGGGCGTCATCCTGCGACGCTGCGCTGCGCAGCGCAATGCAATTTGCCGGTGGCCATTGGTCCGCTGGCCGGCACCCTTGGAACGGATCGCGATCCAACGCCTGTACCCGTCCTTTTGTGGGCTAGCACAGGAGCTGACCATGGCTGCCAAGAACCCCACGGGGCCGCGCTCGTCCGAGCACGCCTCGAATCACCATGACCCGGGTTTCGACCCCGATTCGCCGGACCTGGCCGACCCCCAGGTCGATCCGGTAGACCCGGCCAGGGCGCCCCTGGATCAGCCCGAACCCGAGCACCAGCGCAAGCGCTCGCGAGCCTACGACCCCCTGGCCAATCTGAGGAAATGGCTCCGGCGCGCCGACATGCGGCCGTCGCCGGGCCGTTCTGCGGGTGTAAGGTAAAACGGCCAAGCCCCAGGCACGCTGACAAAAAGGAGGTGTCCATGAGTACGCCGCTGCTGAACAAGCTGCAGATCAACGGTTATCAGGTATTGAGCGTCAACCACGGCCCCTGGAAGGTCTGCACAGCGGGTGACCGGCTCGCCACTTTCGGCACCCGGGAAGAAGCCCTGGCCTTTGCTGCCGCCTTGCCGGTGCGCAGGGCGTCACCGGCCACCCAGCATCGATAGCGTCCGGCAGAAAAAAGCCCCGATCGGTGCGGGGCTTTTTTGTGTCCGGGCTGCTGCCAGCGGCGGGTTAGTCGACAATCACCGGCTCGTTCGGATCATCGCTCAGGCACACGGTCAATTGCTCCCCGGCTTTGTTGAACGCGCAGCGGGGCAGGGATTGCTGCTTGATGAAGCTCAGCGGTGGCAGGATGAACGCCGCCGCCAGGACCAGCGCCCACAGGGTTTGCAGAAACAGCACATCGGCGCTGGTGGCGGCGGGCCGTGAGACGAGGCGTCGGCGCCAGTAGAAGTACAGGCCGCTGATAACGAACAGGCACACGATGCCCATCATGTAGTCCAGTTCCCAGTCCTGGGGGCTGAAGGAGCGGCTGCCATCTTCATCATCCGGGTAGGTGAGCCGCCACCAGGCCCCCAGCAGCAAGGGCACGAGCCCGGCCATCAGCCAGGCCATGCGCGCGCCGGGCATCCGGGTCAGCAGGGCCAGGACCAGGCCGATCAGGCACAGTACCCAGGCAAACAGGTACAGCTGAAAACCCATGGCGCCGCCGAACAACGCGCCGCTGACATCCCGCGGTTGCATCATTTGCACGTCGCACAACAGCATCACCGACAGCGGGATGGCGACGACGATCCAGCACAGGGGGCGGTACAGCCACAACCACAGGGTAAACAGGCGAGACATGGGCACACTCATCAAGGTCGAGAAAAGGAGGAATGAAGTCAGGGGGACGCTCAGTCGACAATCACCCGGGTGCCAGGGCCCAGGCATAGGCTCAACTGATTGCCGGCCCGGTCGAAGGCGCAATAGGGCAGGGGCTTGCGGGTGATGGCCTGCAGCGGTGGAAGGATGAAGGCCGCCCCCAGCACCAGGGCCCACAGGGTCCGTAACAACAGCGCATTGCGATTGGCGGGCGGGCGCGGCTTGAGCCGCTGCTGGCGCAACAGATGGACGCCGCTGTAGACCAGGGCAAAGCCGAAGACCATCACATAGTCCAGCTCCCGGGCCTGGATGCTGAAGATCAGGTTGCCGTCGTAATCATCCGGGTAGTTGATCCGCCACCACAGGCCCAGCAGCAGTTGCACCAGCCCGGCGACGATCCAGGCCAGGCGCGCGCCAGGTACCCGGGTCAGCAGAGCCAGCACCAGACCCAGGACGCTGAGGGCCCAGCCGCCCAGGTACATCAGAAAGCCGATGGAACCGCCGAACAGGGTGCCGCTGACATCCCGGGGGACGATCAGGTGCAGGTTGCAATGGATCATGGCGGCCAGCGGCGCGGCGACGGCGATCCAGCACAGCGGGTAGTAGAGCCGGGACCAGAAGGTGTTCAGGCGGGACATGGGCAAACTCGGCAAGGTGGAGAAAAGGCAGAAAAGGGTGGGGTGGCGCTCAGTCGACTATCACCCGTTCCTCCGGGGTGCCCAACAGGCACGCGCTCAGTTGCTCGCCGGCCTTGTTGAAGGCGCAGTGGGGCAGGGGCGGCTTGCTGGCATTGACCAGCGGCGGGATGAAGAAGCCCGCCAGCAGCAGCGCCCACAGAGTCCGCAGCGCCAGTTCATGGGCGTTGGCGTGGGGCCGCGGCTTGAACCGCTGCTGGCGCAACAGGTAGATGCCGCTGTAGGCCAGGGCGAAGCCGAACACCATCACATAGTCCAGTTCCCGGGCCTGGATGCTGAAGGTCAGGTTGCCGTCGAAATCGTCCGGGTAGTTGATCCGCCACCACAGGCCCAGCAGCAACTGCACCAGCCCGCCGATGATCCAGGCCAGGCGGGCGCCGGGCACCCGGGTCAGCACGGCCAGGCCCAGGCCGATGACGCTGAGGGCCCAGCCGCCCAGGTAGAGCATGAAGTCCATGGAGCCGCCGAACAGCGTACCGCCGACTTCCCGGGGCACGACCAGGTGCAGGTTGCAACGGATCATGCTGGCCAACTGTGCGGCCACGGCGATCCAGCACAGGGGGTAGTAGAGCCGGGACCAGAAGGTGTGCAGGCGGGACATGGGCAAACTCGAAGTGGGTGATTCGGCCCCGGGCCATGGCCGGAAGCTGCGGGATTCATGGGTGTCGGGCAGGGCCGGGGCCGCTGCGCAATGGGGGCCAGTCAGCTGAAAAGCAGCAGGGTGCCGGCACTGAACAGCACCAGCGCGATGCTGATGCCTGCCAGGGGAATGCGAAACCAGTAACGGATGGCCAGGACCCAGAGGCTGGCGAGAAACCCCAGGCCGATCAGCAGCAGGCCACGGGCTTCCTGCAGCAGCGTCGGGTGTAGCCAGGCCAGGTAGCCGTAGACCAGGCCGAACAGCATGGCCCCCAGGCTATGGCTGGCGTTGAAGCCGACCCAGGCCCGCCACAGGCTGGTCTGGCGGGTGATCATCGGCGACACCTGGCGCATGCGTTCGGCCAGGGCCGGATCACGGGGCTGGAATTTGTCGGTGGCGAAGGTGTAGATCAGGTGCAGGGTGCCGAGCAGCAGCACGATGGCTGAGCTGGCGATGATCAGGGCGGGGGCCAACACGTTTCTTCCTTGGGCGGTGTCCGGGTGCGCGGAGTATGCAGCGGCGCCCGAGGTTTTGCACCTGCGGGCGCGGCTTTTTTACCCGCCAGGGGCAGGGCGTTCGGGCGCCCCGCCCAGGGGTTCAGAAGTGTTCGGCGTCGAGGCCGAACAACGAGGAACTGCCGGCGCGGATGCTCTGTTCCAGACTGAGGACGCGCGGCAGCATGCGGCTGAAATAGAAGCGCGCGGTGGCCAGCTTGGCGCCGTAGAAACCGTCGTCCTCGGAGCGCTTGTGTTCGGCCACCTGAGCCATGCGCGCCCACAGATAGGCGTAGGCCACGTAGCCGAACAGCTGCAGGTATTCGACGCAGGCGCTGCCCACCGCATAGGGGTTCTGCGCCGCCTGCTCGCGCAGCCAGTCGCTGAGGTCTTCCAGGCGTTGCACTGCGTCCAGCAGCTCGGCGGCGTAGGCGGCGCCAGGCAGGTAGGCGTAGTCGCGGATCTCGCCGGTGAACAGGCGCAGGGCCACGCCGCCGTTGCCCACCACTTTGCGCCCCAAGAGGTCCAGGGCCTGGATGCCGTTGGTGCCTTCGTAGATCTGCGCGATGCGCACGTCGCGCACCAGTTGTTCCTGGCCCCATTCGCGAATGTAGCCGTGGCCGCCGAAGACCTGCTGGCCGAGCACGCAGCTGTCCAGGCCGGTGTCGGTGAAGAACGCCTTGGCCACCGGGGTCAGCAGCGCCACCAGGGCCTCGGCGTTTTGCCGTTCAAAGGGCTGGTCGGCGAACTTGGCCAGGTCCAACTGCTGGCCGACGTAGCTGGCGAAGGCGCGGCCGCCTTCGGTCATGGACTTCATGGACAGCAACATGCGCCGCACGTCGGGGTGAACGATGATCGGGTCGGCGATCTTGTCCTTGGCCATCGGGCCTGCGGGGGAGCGGCTCTGGGTGCGCTCGCGGGCGTAGGTGCGGGCGTTCTGGTAGGAGTTCTCGGCGCAGCCGATGCCCTGGATGCCGATGGACAGGCGCTCGTAGTTCATCATGGTGAACATCGCCGCCAGGCCCTTGTTGGCCTCGCCGATCAGCCAGCCGCTGGCGCCGTCGAAGTTCAGCACGCAGGTAGCCGAGGCCTTGATGCCCATCTTGTGCTCGATGGAGCCGCAGCTCACCGCGTTGGCCGCGCCCAGGTTGCCGTCGGCGTCGACATGAATTTTCGGCACCAGGAACAGCGAGATGCCCTTGGGCCCGGCCGGGGCGTCCGGCAGCTTGGCCAGCACCAGGTGGATGATGTTCTCGGTCAGGTCCTGCTCGCCGCCGGTGATGAAGATCTTGCTGCCGCTGATGCTATAGCTGCCGTCGGCCTGGGGTTCGGCGCGGGTGCGGATGATCCCCAGGTCAGTGCCGGCGTGGGCTTCGGTGAGGCACATGGAACCGGCCCAGCGACCTTCGTACATCGGCGGCAGGTACAGCTGCTTCAGCGCTTCGCTGGCGTGGGCGTCGATGGCCAGGCAGGCGCCGGAACTCAGGGCCGAATACAGGGCGAAGCTGGAATTGGCGGCGTAGAGCATTTCCTCGAACTGCACCGCGAGCATCTTCGGCATGCCCATGCCGCCGTAGGCCGGGTTGCCGCTCAGGCCGACCCAGCCGCCCTGGATATAGGTGCTGTAGGCCTCCTTGAAACCGGCCGGGGTGCGCACCTGCCCGGCGTGCCAGCTGGCGCCTTCCTCGTCGCCGCTGCGGTTGAGCGGGGCGATCAGGTTGGCGGTGACCTTGGCCGCTTCTTCGAGAATCGCCTCGGCGGTGTCGCCGTCCACGGTGTCGGCCAGGGCCGGCAGCCGCGCCCAGAGCTTGGGCGCGTTGAACACTTCATGCAGGACAAAGCGCATATCGCGCAGCGGAGCGTTGAATTCGGGCATTGCAGGAACCTCGGGCAAAAGGGGAGGTTGAGCGGCCGTGGCCGCATGAATCAAGATCAAAAAAACCACCCCCTCGTAGGAGCCGGCTTGCCGGCGAAGAGGCCCGTGAGCCTGGCGCCGCATGGCAGGCCAGCCCCTACGGGCGATGGCGCTGGTGCGGGCGCCTTCGCTGGCAAGCCAGCTCCTACGGGGGCTGGGTAGGTGTATTCAGGCTAGAGGTTTTTCGCCATGTCGCGCAGGACGAATTTCTGGATCTTGCCGGTGGAGGTCTTGGGCAATTGACTGAAGACGACAGTGCGCGGCACCTTGAAACCGGCCAGATGCTCGCGACAAAAGGCGATGATCTCGGCTTCGCGCACGTCCTGCTGGTCGGCCTTTAGAGTGACGAAGGCGCAAGGCGTTTCCCCCCACTTTTCATCGGGCCGGGCCACCACGGCCGCTTCCAGCACCGCCGGGTGACGATAGAGCACGCCTTCCAGCTCGATGGTGGAGATGTTCTCGCCGCCGGAAATGATGATGTCCTTGAGCCGGTCGCGGATCTCCACGTAGCCGTCCGGGTGGGTCACCCCCAGGTCGCCAGTATGGAACCAGCCGCCCTCGAAGGCTTCGGTGGTGGCGCTGGGATTCTTCAGGTAGCCCTTCATCACGGTGTTGCCGCGCATGAAGATCTCGCCGATGGTCTGGCCATCCCGGGGCGTCGGTTCGAGGGTTTTCGGGTCGGCCACCATCAGCCCTTCCAGGGTCGGGTAGCGCACCCCCTGGCGCGACTTGATCTGCGCCCGCTGCTCCAGCGGCAACTCATCCCAGGCCGCGTGCCAGGCACACAGGGTCACCGGGCCGTAGACCTCGGTCAGACCGTAGACGTGGGTCACCTTGATGCCCATTTCCTCCACCGCGCCGATCACCTTGGCCGGTGGCGCGGCCCCGGCCACCATGGCGTTGACCGGGTGGTCGATGGCCGCCTTGGCGGTGTCGGGCATGTTCACCAGGGCATTGAGCACGATGGGTGCGCCGCACAGGTGGCTGACCTGGTGCTCGCGGATCAGGTTGAGGATCTTCTGCGGGTCGACCCGGCGCAGGAACACATGCACCCCGGCCAGGGCGGTGACGGTCCAGGGGTAGCACCAGCCGTTGCAGTGGAACATCGGCAGGGTCCACAGGTACACCGGGTGGTTGCCCATGGCCCAGGTCATCTGGTTGCCCAGGGAGTTGAGGTAGGCGCCGCGGTGGTGATAGACCACGCCCTTGGGGTTGCCGGTGGTGCCCGAGGTGTAGTTCAGGGCGATGGCCTGCCATTCATCCTCCGGCCACTGCCAGGGATACTGCGGGTCGCCCTCGGCGAGAAAAGCCTCGTAGTCCAGGTCGCTGACCGCCTGGCCTTCGCCGTATTCCGGGTCGTCGACATCGATCACCAGCGGCGGGTGATCAAGCATGGCCACAGCGGCGTGGATCACCTCGTGGAACTCGCGGTCGGCGATCAGCACCTTGGCTTCGCCGTGGGCCAGCATGAAGGCGATGGCCTCGGCGTCCAGGCGCACATTGAGGGCATTGAGCACGGCGCCGATCATCGGCACGCCGAAGTGTGCCTCAAGCATCGCCGGAATATTCGGCAGCATCACCGCCACCGTGTCGTTCTTGCCGATGCCGCGTCCGGCCAGGGCCGAGGCCAGGCGCCGGCAGCGGCTGTAGGTCTGGGCCCAGGTGCGACGGATCGAGCCGTGGATCACCGCCGGGTAATCGGGGTAAACCGCAGCGGTGCGTTCGATGAAGCTCAAGGGGGAGAGGGCGATATGGTTGACGGCAGACGGCGCCAGGCCTTGCTCGTAGATGGACATGGTTCGGGTACCCGGTGGCTGATTATTAGCTCTATTGGCCGAGGCTCGGGTGGCGTGTGCTGTGTACCTGGGGGCACCTACTGTAGGAGCCGGCTTGCCGGCGAAGGCGCTCTCAAGAACACCTGCGCCTGCAGGAGCCGGCTTGCCGGCGAAGGCGCTCTCAAGAACACCTGCGCTTGTAGGAGCCGGCTTGCCGGCGAAGGCGTTCTCAAGAACACCTGCGCCTGTAGGAGCCGGCTTGCCGGCGAAGGCGATCTCACGGGCCCCTTCGCTGGCAAGCCAGCTCCTACGCTCAGGTACGCAGCACACCCAGCGAAAGCTCGGTGACTTATCCGGGGTCTTTTATATACTGTTTGTCGATTGATATGGAAGTACTACCTGAGTTGTATAGTATTTATACTATATAAAGAGTCCGCCACTCCGGCCCCGAGATTGATCGACCATGTCCGACTCCACCCACCTGCGCCGCTGGTTGCGCTTGCAGCGCGAAGGCCGCTTGCCGGACTCGCCCTGGCTCGGCCACGACCCGCAACCGAGCCTGCTGCTGGATGCCCAGGCGCAGCCGCTGGACCTCAATCCGGCGCTGCGCCAGTGGCTCGATAGCGCCGCGTCGGGCGATCTGGCGGCGCTGCTGCCGGTCAACCACCCGGCGCTGGTGCGGGCCTGCCTTGCGCAGCAGCGCGCCATCGAACAGGTGGAAGCCCAGTGGGGCGAACGCATCCTGCTCTGGAGCTTTATCCCCGATCCGCTCCAGCAGCGGGTGCTGGCGCGCTGCCAGGAAGCCACCGCCCAGGTCCAGGCCGAACGCGAGTCGGCCAAGGCCCGGCGCCTGTACCGGCTGATCACCGAGAACACCACCGACCTGATTTCCCGGCACACCCCGGACGGCCGTTTCCTCGACGCCTCGCCGGCCTCCTGGACCCTGCTCGGCTACTGGCCCGAGCAACTGCGTGGCCTGCTGGCCCGCAGCCTGTTCCACAGCCAGGACCTGGCCGGGCTGATGCAGCGCACCCAGGATGCCCTGGAGCAGGACGGCTACCACACCATGACCTACCGCATCCGCCATCGCGACGGCCATTACCTGTGGTTCGAAACCGCCTGCCGGGCGATCCGCGACACCTACACCGGCACCGTGGTCGAAGTGGTGGCGGTGTCCCGGGACATCACCGCCCGGGTCCAGGCCGAAGAGAACAAGCGGCGGCTGGCGGAAGTGGTGGAAGCCAACCCCGACCCGGTGCTGTTCATCCAGCCCGGCGGCGCGGTGACCTACCTCAACCCGGCGGCCCGGCGTACCTTGGGCCTGGATGCCGGGCAGGCGATGCCGCCGCTGGCGGCGATCCTCAGCGCGCCGGTGCTCGACAGCCTGCAGCGCGAAGGCTGGGAGCGCGCCGAGCACAGCGGCCGCTGGAGCATCGAGGCGCGCCTGCAACCGCCGGCCGGCGGCGCCTCGGTGCCGGTGTCGCTGATGCTCCTGGCCCATCGTGCGGCCAGTGGCGAGCGCTTCTATTCCCTGGTGGCCCACGATCAGAGCGAGCGCGAACTGCGCGAAGCCCAGCAGCGCCACCACCAGGACGAACTGGCCCACAGCGCGCGGCTGGTGACCCTGGGCGAACTGGCCTCGGGGATCGCCCACGAGATCAACCAGCCGCTGGCGGCGGTGGTCAATTACGCCAACGCCAGCCAGCGCTATTTGCAGGCCCTGGACACTCAGCCCGAGGCCGCCCGCAAGGTCGCCCAGGGCCTGGAGCGGATCGCCGAGCAGGCGACCCACGCCGCCGAAGTGATCAAGCGTCTACGGGCCTTCCTGCGCAAGGGCGGGCGCCGGGTGCAGGCCCTGGATATCGCCGAAGTGGCCCGGGAAACCGTGCGCCTGTGTGCCTGGGAAGCCCAGGCCAGCCAGGTGACGATCGACTTGCGCCTGGCGGATAATCTGCCGCCGGTGTACGCCGACCGGGTACTGCTGGAGCAGGTGCTGCTGAACCTGCTGCGCAACGCCATCGAGGCCAATCGCGAAGTGCATCCGCAACAGGGCTCGCACATTGTGCTGGCTGCCGAGGCGACGGCCGAAGGCGGGGTGCAGATCAGCGTCAGCGACCAGGGCCCCGGGGTCTGTGCCGAACAGCTGCCTCAGCTGTTCACCCCGTTCTACACCAGCAAGGCCAACGGCCTGGGGCTCGGGCTGTCCATGAGCCGCAGCATCGTCGAAGGCTTTGGCGGTGATTTGCAGGCCCAGCCCCAGGACCGTGGCTTGAAGATGTGCTGCCGGTGGCCGGCCACGGCCCCGGCCGATCCCGATGCAGCTTCCCAGCCGACAACAGGAGCAAAGCAATGACCCCTGAAGCGCAGCAGTTGGTGTACGTGGTCGACGACGACCCGGGCATGCTCGACTCCACCGTCTGGCTCCTGGAATCGGTGGGGCTCAAGGCCGTGCCGTTTACCAGTGGCCGGGAATTTCTCGAACACTGCGACCCCAGCCTCAATGCCTGCGTGCTGCTGGATGTGCGCATGCCTGGCATGGGCGGGCTGAATGTCCAGGAAGAACTGCGCCGGCGCGATATCCAGCTGCCGCTGATCTTTGTCAGCGGCCACGCCGACGTGCCCATCGTGGTCCGGGCGTTCAAGGCCGGGGCGGTGGATTTCATCGAGAAGCCCTACAACGAGCAGTTGCTGTTGGACAGCGTGCAGCAGGCCCTGAGCCGTGCCGACCGGCATCAGAGCCAGAGTGCCGGCCAGGCCGGTGTCCAGGCGTTGCTGGAGAGCCTGACGCCACGGGAGAAGGACGTGTTGCTGCCCCTGGTGCAGGGTTATACCAACCGCGAGATTGCCGAGCAGTTGGGAGTCAGCATCAAGACCATCGACCTGTATCGCTCACGGGTAATGAAGCGCATGCAGGCCGAGCACCTGCCGGAGCTGGTGGGCATGGCCATCGCCGTCGGCCTGGTGGACCCGTTGCAATTGCGCTGAGGCTCAGGCCACCGCGCTGTGCAACGGCGTGCCACCCAGCAGCCGCTCGATAGCGCCGCTCAGCAGGTTTTCCAGCAGGGCTTCCCGTTCACGTTCGGGCAGCGGTTGCTCGCTGAACCAGCTGGGGGCGCTGTTCAGCAGGTTGGCCAGGGCATGGGCAGCGACGCGCTGCGCCTGCGGGCCGAGGCCGGGCGGGGTGCCCAGCAATTGCAGCAGCTGGTGCTCGTAGCGTTCGCGCAATTGCCCAACCCGCAGTTGCTGGTCGGGATTGAGGCAGCCGCTGTCGCGCTCCACCAAACGAAAATGCCGTGGCAATTCCCGGTGCAGCTTCAGGTGGGCGCGGATCAGCGCCGGCAGGCAATCGCCCTGCACCTTGCGCCGCTGCAGGCGCTTGAGGGTGCTGTGCAGCTCATCGAAGAACTCTTCGATCAGGTCCAGCAACAGGTGCTGCTTGCTCGGGTAATGGTGGTACAGCGAGCCCGGGGTCAGCCCCAGATGGCTCGCCAGCTCACGCATGCCGACCTGGCCGAAGCCCTTGCTGGCAAACAGCTCCAGGGCCTTGTCGCGGCTTTCGGCAAAGCGTGAGCAGCGCTCAGCCATAGGTATGGAAACCCCGACCGGTCTTGCGCCCCAGATAGCCGGCGGCAACCATTTCCTTGAGTAGCGGGGCGGGGCGGTACTTGCTGTCGTTGAAGCCGTCGTAGAAGGCTTCGAGGATCGCCAGCAGGGTATCCAGGCCGATCAGGTCGGCCAGGGCCAGCGGGCCGATCGGCTGGTTGCAGCCCAGGCGCATGCCGGCGTCGATGTCCTCGGCGCTGGCCAGGCCTTCCTGGAACACCAGGATCGCCTCGTTGATCATCGGCACCAGGATGCGGTTGACCACAAAGCCCGGGCGGTTGCCGGCGGTGATCGCGGTCTTGCCCAGGCGCTCGGCCATGTGCATGGCCAGGGCGTGGGTCGCGTCACTGGTCTGCAGGCCGCGGATCACTTCGATCAGGCCCATCACCGGCACCGGGTTGAAAAAATGCAGGCCGATAAAGCGCTCCGGGGCACTGACGCTGGCGGCCAGCTGGGTGATCGACAGCGACGAGGTGTTGGAGGCGATCACGCATTCACTGCTGACCTGGGCGGCGATCTGTTGCAGCACCTTGAGCTTGAGGTCGAGGTTCTCGGTGGCCGCTTCGATCACCAGCTGGGCATCCTTGAGCACGCCGTAGTCGGTGCTGATGCGGATCTTGCCCAGCGCGGCGAGCTTGTCGTCTTCGCTCAAGGTGCCCTTGCTCACCTGCCGGTCGAGGTGCTTGCCGATGGTCGCCAGGGCCTTTTCCAGGGCGCCCTGGGCGATGTCCAGCAGCGTTACCTCGAAGCCCGCCTGGGCGCAGACCTGGGCAATGCCGTTGCCCATGGTGCCGGCGCCGATCACACCGATATTCGCAAGATTCATCTTCAGCTCTTCCTTTGTTCATTGCCTTCGCGGAGCATGGCGCGGTTGCCTTGCACTGCGGGTTTTCCAGCGCGAGTCTAGAGCCCGACACGGTGGCCGGCCTATGCCGAAAGCGGTCAAGGGTGCTGGCGTTTTTTGCCATAGTTCCAGCTACGGGAGCACAGCCTCTACATGCGTGAAACCGATTCGGTCGCGGTCTACTTTGTCCAGGTGATGACCCATGCCCTGCGCGAGCAGCCGCTGCGCCTGGCGGCGCTGCTGAGCGAGGCCGGCATCGCCCCGGGGTTGCTCGACCAGCCCCGGGCCCGGGTGCCCGGCAGCGCCTTTGCCGCGTTGTGGCTGATCCAGATCCGTGAACTGCAAGACGAATTCTTCCAGCTCGACTCTCGCGGCATGCCGCCGGGGGCCTTTGCCCTGATCTGCCGCGGGCTGATCCAGGAGCCCAATCTGGAAAAGGCCCTGCGCCAGTGCCTGAACAACTTCGGCCTGTTTTTGCGAGACGTCGGCGCCAGCCTCAGCGTGCGCGGCAAGCGCGCGGTGCTCAGCCTCGACAGCCGCGGTGACGATCCGCTGCGCAGCCACTACGCCGAGGAAACCTTGCTGGTGCTGATCATCAGCCTGCTGTGCTGGCTCGGCGGGCGACGGATTCCTATCGACCGCGCCGACTTTCGCCATTCACGCCTGAGCCTGAGCGACGACCCGCTGCTGTGGGGCAGCAACCTGACCTGGAACGCCGGGCGCACCGAGATCGAGTTCGCCAGCCGCTTCTTGCGCCTGCCGGTGGTCCAGGATTTGGCCTCGCTCAAGGTGTTCCTGCGCAGCGCCCCGCAATGGCTGGTGATCCGCTTTCGCAACCAGCACGGCCTCACCACCCAGGTGCACCAACGCCTGCGGGGCAGCCACTACAGCCAATGGCCGACCCTGGAAGCCTTTGCCAGGGAAGTGCAGATGAGCCCCAGCACCCTGCGCCGGCGCCTGGAGCGCGAGGGTGGCGCTTATCAAGAGATCAAGGACGAAGTGCGCCGGGGCGTGGCCGTGGAACTGCTGCGCCGCTCGGCGGCCAGCATCAGCGAGATAGCCGAACTGACCGGCTTCCAGGAGCCCAGCGCCTTCCACCGCGCGTTCAAGAAATGGACCGGCGAAAGCCCCGGGCGCTACCGCGCGCGTTTCCAGCCCGGCCCCTGACACCGTGCCCCCTGTAGGAGCTGGCTTGCCAGCGAAGGCGCCCGCAAGATCGACGCACAATCCGAAGGCCCCTTCGCCGGCAAGCCGGCTCCTACGGATCTCGCCACGGCGCGCAGCCTTGTGTAGGAGCTGGCTTGCCAGCGAAGGCGTTCGCAAGATCGCCGCCCAATCCAGGGGCCTCTTCACCGGCAAGCCGGCTCCTACGGATATCGCCACACCACGGAGCCTTGTGTAGGAGCTGGCTTGCCAGCGAAGGCGTCCGCAAGATCGCCGCACAATCTGAAGGCCTCTTCGCCGGCAAGCCGGCTCCTACGGATCTCGTCACACCGCGTAGCCTCGTGTAGGAGCTGGCTTGCCAGCGAAGGCGCCCGCAAGATCACCGCCCAATCCAGGGGCCTCTTCGCCGGCAAGCCGGCTCCTACGGATCTCGCCACACCGCGGAGCTTTGTGTAGGAGCTGGCTTGCCAGCGAAGGCGTCCGCAAGATCGCCGCCCCATCCAGGGGCCTCTTCGCCGGCAAGCCGGCTCCTACGGTCGGTGTGGGTTAGGTCGGGCTTCTGCCAGGCATCTGGATGCCGTGCTGCTGCACGCGGCGGTACAGGGTGGCGCGGGAGATGCCCAGGGACTTGGCCGCGGCCAGGGGTTTCCAGCGGTGACGCACCAGGGCATCCAGCAGGGCCTGGCGCTCGGGGCTGGTGGCGGTTTCCGGGGCGGGCAGGGCGTCTGGCGCTTCGCCGCCGCGCAGTTGTTCGGGCAAGTCGTGCAGCTGGATCAGCGGCCCTTCGCACACCGCGCAGGCATAACGCAGCACATGCCGCAATTGCCGCACATTGCCCGGCCAGCGGTAGCCCAGCAGGCATTCCAATGCCACATCACCCAGTTGCACCGGCGCGCCGCAGCGTTTGGATTCCTCTTCGACAATCCGGGTGATCAGCGCCAGCCGGTCGCTGCGTTCGCGCAGGGGCGGCAGTTGAAAGCGTGCGCCCCCCAGGCGGAAATACAGGTCTTCGCGAAAGCTGCCCGCGGCCACCAGCGCTTCCAGGTCGCGGTGGGTGGCGCAGATCACCTGGATATCCACCGACTGGCGCCGCGAGGCCCCCAGCGGTGCCACTTCACCCTCGGCCAACACCCGCAGCAGGCGGGTCTGCAAGGCCAGGGGCATGTCGCCGATTTCATCGAGGAACAGGGTGCCGCCATCGGCCTGTTGCAGCAGCCCCTGCATGCCCTTGTTCGAGGCCCCGGTAAAAGCCCCGGCGACATAGCCGAACAGTTCGCTCTCGATCAGGCTTTCCGGGATCGCCGCGCAGTTCACCGCGACAAAAGGCCGGTCGCTGCGTTGGCTGGCCTGGTGCAGTTGGCGGGCGAAGACTTCCTTGCCGGAACCGGTCTCGCCCTGGATCAGCACCGGCAAATGCCGGTCCTTGACCCGTACCGCCAGGCGCAGGCTCTGTTCCACCCGCGGGTCCAGCTGTTCCCCGGCCAGGCTCAGGCGCGGGCGACTCTGGGGCCGGCGCGGCGCCTGCAAGCGGCCATGCAGCTCGGCGGACAGCGGGCACAGGCTTTCGTCGCGGGCGCGCTGCAACCGTTGCGGGTCGAACACCTGGGCAATGTGTTGCGGCAGCCGGCCATGGCGCCGCAGCAGGTAATGGCGCGCCGCCGGATTCAGGGCCCGCAGGCAGCCGTCGTCGTCCCAGGCCAGCAGGTAATCGGGCTGGCTGTCGACATAGCCCGGGCTGGCGTGGGCCCGCAGCACCCAATAGCCCTGGGCGCTGTTCATGAAGAACGCCTGTTCGATCTCCCGCGCGCTCTGCACCACCATCTGCCGGATCAGGTGCTGGGAACGGCGGTCGTCCGGGGAGCGCACCGCCGACACATCCAGCACCCCCAGCAACTCGCCCTGGGGGTCGAACACCGGGGCGGCGGAGCAGGTCAGGCCGATGAACGCGGCGCGAAAGTGGTCGCGCTTGTGCACCGTGATCGGCGCGCGTGCGGTGAGCACCGCCGCCACGCCGCAGGTGCCTTCTTCACCCTCCGACCAGCAGGTACCCAGGTACAGCCCGGCCTTGCGGCAGTCGTTGCGCAGGGTGGACTCCACCCGGTAGTCGATGGTCTGGCCCTGGGCGTCGGTGAGCAGCACGCAGTAGTCGGCATCGCGCACCCGGCCATGCAGGCGGGCCACTTCTTCGCTGGCAATGCGCAGGAACAGCTCGGAACGTTCGCGGCATTCCTTGAGTACGTTCTCGGACAGGATGCGCGGCCCCTGCAGCGAGCCAGGGTCCAGTTGGTGCTGCTCCATCGAGCGGCGCCAGGAATCGAGGATCAGGCTTGGCACTGGCGCCTGGGGCAGGTGCGCGGCGTTTTTCAGGACCCGGCTGACGCAGTCCACATGGGCTTTTGAATGTGCGGAAAGCATGAAGGCCTCCGGTTGCAGCTTCTTATCGTTGTCGGCGCATTAAGCGCTGTTCCGCGAGCCTCGACAAGCACTGGCTGCCCGGACGGCGGGGGTGAGACGGAACGTCTCAAGGTCTCGCCAAGAGCCCGTGCCGCCTGACATGCAACGTCTCAGGCGGGCCTGTGAGCAAGCCTTGCAGTCACTCAAGAGAAGCGCTCTGGAACAGCGTTTTTCAGGCTTTTCAAGGCAACTGGCACCGGCCTTGCTCTAGGCCTTGGTAGCCAGCGACCGACCATTCGCCGCGACTGGCCCATCGAACAATAAGAACGAGGTGCTGTATGTCTTTCCCTGCCTGTGAACCGCCAGCGGTGAGCTCATGAGTCGCCCCTTGAGCGTCGGCATCATCGCCAACCCAGCTTCGGGCCGTGATGTGCGCCGCCTCACCGCCAACGCCGGGCTGTTCTCCAGCACCGACAAGGTCTCGGTGATCCAGCGCCTGCTGGCGGCCTTCGGTGCCACTGGCGTCACCCAGGTGCTGATGCCCACCGACATGACCGGCATCGCCGCCGCGGTGCAGAAGAACAGCCGCAGCCGCCAGGCCCGGGAGCAGCACTGGCCGGCCCTGGAGTTCCTCGACCTGACCCTGCGCCAGAGCGTCGAGGACACTCGCCAGGCCGCACGCTGGATGGCCGCGCGCGGGGTGGCGCTGATCGCCGTGCTCGGCGGCGATGGCACCCACAAGGCGGTGGCCGCCGAGGTCGGCGACATTCCGCTGCTGACCCTGTCCACCGGCACCAACAATGCTTTCCCGGAACTGCGCGAAGCCACTAGCGCCGGCCTGGCCGGTGGGCTCTACGCCAGCGGCCGGGTGCCCGCCGAGATCGCCCTGCGGCGCAACAAGCGGCTGCTGGTGCGCGAGCCGTCCCGGGGCCTGTGCGAAGTGGCCCTGGTGGATGTGGCGGTGTCGCCCCTGGCCTTTGTCGGCGCCCGGGCCATCAGCCGTGCTAGCGACCTGGTGCAGGTGTTCGTGACCTTTGCCGAACCCCAGTCCATCGGCATTTCCGCCCTCTGCGGGCTGTGGCTGCCGGTGACCCGCCAGGAGCCCCACGGCGCCTGGATGCGCCTGGACCCGCAGTCCCCCGAAGCGCTGCTGGTGCCCCTGGCCCCCGGCCTGTTGCAGGGCTGCGGCGTGCTGGACGCCGGCTACCTGCAACCCGAGGTGCCCCAGCCGCTGTGCCTGAACGCCGGCACCCTGGCCCTGGATGGCGAGCGCGAGATCGAATTCAACCCCCACGACCGGCCCACGGTCACCCTGGATACCGGCGGCCCGCTGAGCATCGACGTCAATGCGGTGCTGGAACACGCGGCGCGCCAGCGCCTGCTGGCCATCGACCGCCATCACCGGCAACACCCCGTGAACCTTCAGTCCCAAGACACCCTGGAGAATAAAAATGTCGACACCCCTGACCACTGACCAGTTGCTTCACGCTTACCGGGTGATGCGCACCATCCGCGCATTCGAAGAACGCCTGCACGTGGAATTCGCCACCGGCGAGATCCCCGGTTTCGTCCACCTCTACGCCGGCGAAGAAGCCTCGGCCGCCGGGGTCATGGCCCACCTGCGCGATGATGATTGCATCGCCTCCAACCACCGTGGCCACGGCCATTGCATCGCCAAGGGCGTGGACGTCTACGGGATGATGGCGGAGATCTACGGCAAGAAGACCGGGGTCTGCCAGGGCAAGGGCGGCTCCATGCACATCGCCGATTTCGAGAAGGGCATGCTCGGCGCCAACGGCATCGTCGGTGCCGGCGCGCCGCTGGTGGTGGGCGCGGCCCTGGCCGCCAGGCTGCAAGGCACCGACGGCGTGTCGGTGGTGTTCTTCGGCGACGGCGGCTCCAACGAGGGCGCGGTGTTCGAGGCCATGAACATGGCCTCGGTGTGGAACCTGCCGTGCCTGTTCATCGCCGAGAACAACGGCTACGCCGAGGCCACGGCGTCCAACTGGTCGGTGGCCTGCGATCACATCGCCGACCGCGCCGCCGGCTTCGGCATGCCCGGGGTGACGGTGGACGGCTTCGATTTCTTCGCCGTGCACGAAGCCGCCGGCGCTGCCGTGGAGCGGGCTCGGGCCGGGGAGGGGCCGTCGCTGATCGAGGTCAAGCTGACCCGCTACTACGGCCACTTCGAGGGCGACGCCCAGACCTACCGCGCCCCGGACGAGGTCAAGCATTACCGCGAGCACAACGACTGCCTGATGCAGTTCCGCCAGAGCACCAGCCGTTCCGGACTGCTGCAGGCCAGCCAGCTGGACCAGATCGATGCAGAGGTGGAAGCGCTGATCGAAGACGCGGTGCGCAAGGCCAAGTCCGACCCCAAGCCGAGCCCCGCCGATCTGCTCAGCGACGTGTACGTCAGCTACCCGTAACGCCTCCTCCCAGAACAACAAGAGACCACCATCATGGCGAGAAAAATCAGTTACCAGCAGGCCATCAACGAAGCCTTGGCCCAGGAAATGCGTCGCGACCCCAGCGTGTTCATCATGGGTGAAGACGTGGCCGGCGGCGCCGGCGCCCCCGGCGACAACGACGCCTGGGGCGGCGTGCTCGGGGTGACCAAGGGCCTCTACCATCAATTCCCCGGCCGGGTGCTGGACACCCCGCTGTCGGAAATCGGCTACGTCGGCGCCGCAGTCGGTGCTGCTACCCGCGGCGTGCGCCCGGTGTGCGAGCTGATGTTCGTCGACTTCGCCGGCTGCTGCCTGGACCAGATCCTCAACCAGGCGGCGAAGTTTCGCTACATGTTCGGCGGCAAGGCCCAGACCCCGCTGGTGATCCGCACCATGGTCGGCGCCGGCCTGCGCGCCGCGGCCCAGCACTCGCAGATGCTCACCTCGCTGTGGACTCACATCCCCGGGCTGAAAGTGGTCTGCCCGTCGTCGCCCTACGACGCCAAGGGCCTGCTGATCCAGGCGATCCGCGACAACGACCCGGTGATCTTCTGCGAGCACAAGCTGCTCTACAGCCTGCAGGGCGAAGTGCCGGGAGAGTCCTACGCCATTCCGTTCGGCGAGGCCAACTTCCTGCGCGATGGCAAGGACGTGACCCTGGTGTCCTACGGGCGCACGGTGAACACCGCGCTGGAGGCGGCCCGTAGCCTTGCCGGGCGCGGCATCGACTGCGAGGTGATCGACCTGCGCACCACCAGCCCCCTGGACGAAGACAGCATCCTGGAAAGCGTGGAGAAGACCGGGCGCCTGGTGGTGATCGACGAAGCCAACCCGCGCTGCTCCATGGCCACCGACATCTCGGCCCTGGTGGCGCAGAAAGCCTTCGCGTCGCTCAAGGCACCGATCGAAATGGTCACCGCGCCCCACACCCCGGTGCCGTTCTCCGACGCTCTGGAAGACCTGTACATCCCCGACGCGGCGAAGATCGAGAAAGCCGTGCTCACTGTGATCGAGTGGAGCCGCTGATGAGCCAGATCCATACCCTGACCATGCCCAAGTGGGGCCTGTCGATGACCGAGGGCCGGGTCGATGCCTGGCTCAAGGAAGAGGGGCAGAGCATCAGCAAGGGCGACGAAGTGCTGGACGTGGAGACCGACAAGATCTCCAGCAGCGTCGAGGCACCGTTCTCCGGCATTCTGCGCCGGCAGATCGCCCGCCAGGACGAGACCCTGGCGGTGGGCGCGTTGCTGGGCATCGTGGTGGATGGCGAAGCCAGTGACGCCGAGATCGACGCGGTGATCGAGCAGTTCCAGGCCAGCTTCGTGCCCGGTGACAGCGCCGACGAAGACAGCGGCCCGGCGCCGCAAAAGGTGGAAATCGGCGGTCGGTTGATCCGCTATTTCGAGCGCGGTGAAGGCGCCACGCCAGTGCTGCTGGTGCACGGCTTTGGCGGCGACCTCAACAACTGGCTGTTCAACCACGAGGCCCTGGCCGCCGGGCGCCGGGTGATTGCCCTGGACCTGCCGGGCCACGGCGAATCGACCAAGGCCCTGCAACGGGGTGACCTCGACGAATTGAGCGAAGTGCTGCTGGCGCTGCTGGATCACCTGGAGATTCCCGCGGCCCATCTGATGGGCCACTCCATGGGCGGCGCGGTGTCCCTCAACACCGCGCGGCTGGCGCCAGACCGCGTGCGTTCCCTGACCCTGATCGGCAGTGCCGGGCTGGGCCGCGAGATCAATGGCGACTACCTGCAAGGCTTTGTCGAGGCGGGCAACCGCAATGCGCTGAAGCCGCAGCTGGTGCAGCTGTTCTCCAATGCCGAGCTGGTGAACCGGCAGATGCTCGACGACATGCTCAAGTACAAGCGCCTGGAAGGGGTGCAAGCGGCCCTCGGGCAGCTTGCGCAACAGCTGTTCGCCGACGGTCGCCAGCAGGCCGACCTGCGCCCGGTGGTGCAGGACGGCCCGCAGCCGGTGCTGGTGATCTGGGGCAGCGACGACCGGATCATTCCAGTGAGCCACAGTGCCGATCTCAAGGCGCAGATCGAGGTGCTGCCGGGGCAGGGGCACATGCTGCAGATGGAAGCGGCGGAGCAGGTCAACCGCCTGATCCTCGACTTTATCCAGCAGCACTGAAGTGTTCTGCGGCGGCCAGGGGGCCGTCGCAGCTCGATAACAATAAGGAGAAGCCAAGATGAGTGTTTCCCTCAAGCCGGTTCCCAGCATGCGTGCCGCGGTCTGGCATGGCCGCCACGATATCCGCGTCGAAGACGTGCCACTGCCTGACGCGCCGCCTGCCGGCTGGGTGCAGATCCGCGTCGATTGGTGCGGCATCTGCGGCTCTGACCTGCACGAATACGTGGCCGGGCCGGTGTTCATTCCGGTGGACGCACCGCACCCGCTGACCGGGATCAAGGGCCAGTGCATCCTCGGCCACGAGTTCTGCGGCGAGATAGTCACTCTGGGCGAAGGGGTCCAGGGTTTCAGCGTTGGCCAGCCAGTGGCCGCCGACGCCTGCCAGCATTGCGGCACCTGCTACTACTGCACCCACGGCCTGTACAACATCTGTGAAAACCTGGCCTTTACCGGGCTGATGAACAACGGTGCCTTCGCCGAATTGGTCAACGTGCCGGCCAACCTGCTGTACGCCTTGCCGGCCAACTTTCCCGCCGAGGCAGGGGCACTGATCGAGCCGCTGGCGGTGGGCATGCACGCGGTAAAAAAGGCCGGCAGCCTGCTGGGGCAGAACGTGGTGGTGGTTGGCGCCGGCACCATCGGCCTGTGCACCATCATGTGCGCCAAGGCTGCCGGCGCGGCCCAGGTGATCGCCCTGGAAATGTCCGGCGCGCGCAAGGCCAAGGCCCTGGAGGTGGGCGCGACCCACGTGCTCGACCCCAAGGAATGCGACGCCCTGGCCGAGGTCAAGCGCCTGACCGGTGGCCTGGGGGCCGATGTCAGCTTTGAATGCATTGGTAACAAGCACACCGCCAAGCTGGCCATCGACCTGATCCGCAAGGCCGGCAAGTGCGTGCTGGTGGGCATTTTCGAAGAGCCCAGCGAGTTCAACTTCTTCGAGCTGGTGGCCACCGAAAAACAGGTGCTGGGGGCCCTGGCCTACAACGGTGAATTTGCCGATGTGATCGCCTTTATCGCCGACGGCCGCCTGGATATTTCGCCCCTGGTGACCGGGCGGATTCAGCTGGAACAGATCGTTGGCCAGGGCTTCGAGGAATTGGTCAACAACAAGGAACACAACGTCAAGATCATCGTTTCGCCGGGACCGTTGCAACGCTCGTAAACGAGCGATTTGGCGATGGCCGGCAGCGGCCATCGCACTTTTTTACAGTTTTGCGTTCTATCACCAGGCCTGGCTGCGCCGATCCCCGCCGCAGCCCGTGAATTCCGACCCGGTGCCGATGGCCTACGCTCCCTCTTCTTGCATGATGCAAAACCGCTTTCAGCGCCTGCTTCTGGCAGGGCTGCTGATGCTCAGCGCCACTGCCTGCACCCAGCAGCAAGGGCGCGATATCGCCAAACAGTTTCGTGAAGGCAAGCCTGACGAATTTTTCCAGACCAGCGTTGATCGCATGGCCACCATCGGCATGCGTGACAACCTGCAGAGCCTGTACCTGCTGATGGGCAAGCTCTATCTGCGCAACCCCAGCCAGTGGCGCAAGTCGGGGTTTGCCGATGGCACCACAGCCCAGCGGGAGATCCGCAATGCCATTGAACAACGCCAGCCATTGCCAGCCTTGGGCGATCGCCGCGACCTGGCGGCCCTGAGTTATTCCCTGAGCCCGGAGTTCCAGGGCGATCGGGTCGGAGCCTTCATCTATGCCATTGGCAGCATGCTGGTGACGGCCCACGGCGGGCGGACCGAGTTCTACATGACCGATACCATCGATCCGCAGTTCATCAGCAACGCCGCGCGCAATATCGAGAAAGCCACCTGGCTGCTGAGCCAGCGTCAGGATGCCAACGGCGTGCTGTTGCTGTTCTCCAATGAGATTTCCGAGGAGGGCAGCAACCTGAGTTTTGCCGTGGAGTTCGGCAAGATCGTGGCGCGCCTGGATCTGCTGACGCAGATTCTCGATGAGCGCTATCGGCGGGTGGGGCTCAATTACGCGCAGAGCTTGTTGCTGATGAATTTCTTGCCGGTGCAGTAGCCGACAAGCGCCGCTACCGAAGGCTGCGATAAGGTCCGGCGTCGAAGGGCTGGTGCTGTGAGGCGCGTACCGCGCAAAATACCGGGCGAGTGTGTGAAGCCTTGGCCAGGGCGGTTACTGGCAGCGCCGGGAACGCTGCGGATAGGGGCCTGGCTTTACGAAAAATGCGCCGGCACTGCGCTGGCGAAACAATCAACGTGTTGCCATAAGGAATAGCATCATGGTTGTTTTTGATGCCGCTGAATTTCACCGCCGAGTTGTCACGGCCTCTCGTCAGGCGATAGCGAAATTTACAATGCAAATGCCCGAGTCTGAAGTGTGCGGCTTTGCGTTGTACTCCGACGCGGACGCAACCTCCCTGTCTGTATCGCTCAACTGCAAAACCCACCTGGCGAAGATGCAGGCCAAGTACCCTGAAGATCCCGTCTATTTCAAGTGGAGTCCCGGCGAATGGAGTCATGAGGGCTTTGGCGAGGAGTTTTTTGCGGACATATCCGAGGATATGCGGCGCTCCTGTGAGTCGGTCTCGGAAGGGCCCGACTTCAAACAGCATTGCGATGCTGTTTTTGGCCTCTGCGTCGACGCCCTTAAAGAGTTGCGCCAGACCGAGTTGGCTGGCGTCATTTTCGCCTTCTCGGTGACCGATACTCTCGACCCGGAGACGGAAATCCATTGGATCAGGGACACCAATTGCCCTTCGCAGGCGGCCGAGTTTGAGCGCTGGATTGTCCAGCAGTAATGTCAAATGTTCCGGTCCAGGTATCGCACGGGTATCGATCTGGAACGCCTGCTCAAGCAACTGGCGTTGTTGCCGTTCGGCCTCAACGGTGAGGGTATTCACGGCCCGATCGATGATGTTGGATTTGGCGACAACGGCAAGCACATGACCTGCTGGCACCATGAGCACAGTCTCGATCATCAAAGGCTGGTGTTTTCCGATGATCAGACCGACTGCCCGATCTTTGGGGATGTGAAGCAGTCATCAGGTGCGGATTTGATACGGATATTAAAAGGAGTCGATGGATGCTGGATCACATTCAGGAAATCAAATCGATCATATTTTGTGAAAAGTATGAATCTATAGTGAATGCCATTAAGTCCGCTGCAGGGATTGAGATTTTTCAAGAGTATGAAGATGTAATGGCTGCAATAGACGCCAGAAGGATCGCCTTGTCTGGCGTGTCGTATAAAGAAATACAGGAAGCTTTGAATGATGGAGAGGGTTTATTGAAATTCTCAATCAATAAACTTGCCAAAAAAGACCAGGATGTGGAGCAGGAAGGCTATGAGCCCAGCGTGCTGGTCAAGTGTCACGGGTATTCAAAAGCCTTTCTCTTGATCAATCTTGTGGACCTCATAGTGGCTAGGCGGGGGAGTAAGGAACTTGAACAGTACTTTAAGTCCTCCCGTATTCCTGATTGGAAGAACTATGCGAAACAGGTTTTTAACTTTGTGCCTTGAGGGTTTTTGATCCTGCGAAAACCGCCTGCTGCATGCCCGGACCTGGCACTTCGCAGGACATGACCGAGGTCGAAGGGCATAGCGTGTGGTGCGCTTACTGTAAGGTGCAGTGTTAAGCTATTGAAATGTAGGTGGTGTATGAGTCTTGAAAATAGAGCGATATTTGAGCGGAAATTGCTTGAGAAATTGAAGGAGATTGAGCTTTCCAACTCAATGATAAAAGCCTCAAAAAACAAACTAAAATTCAAGAGTGGAAATAAATTTGTCGCGGAACTGTATATTCAACACCTGGCCCGGGTTGACAGCTACTACCTTGGTGGGACTGTTTACGGGGGCGCGATTTTTGAGGGCTTGTCCAGCATTGAACCGCCCTACAAAAGTAATGTGTTCAATGACTCCT
Organism: Pseudomonas sp. Fl5BN2; assembly: GCF_009908205.1. NCBI lineage: Bacteria > Pseudomonadati > Pseudomonadota > Gammaproteobacteria > Pseudomonadales > Pseudomonadaceae > Pseudomonas > Pseudomonas sp. Fl5BN2. The sequence goes on from NZ_JAAARL010000038.1 coordinate 24,548, forward strand.
GTTGCTCATTTACGACGCTTGGTCAGGAGGGTAAAAAATTCAGTCTGGAACTTGGAGGGGCCATAAAAACTCCCTCGCTTGCTGACGTGGAGGCTGTTTGCGGGCATATTAAGAAAGTCCTTGAAGATCACTATGTGCCGAAAGTCATCGCCTGCATCATTCCCGGCCAAAGAACCATTCGTGATGTGTTGGAGTCTCCAGACGAATACTCTTTTCCAGCGCCATTCATTTATTGTGCAATAAAAAATGACGCGAAAATTGTCGAGTGCGGCATGTTGGATAAGGTGCGCCAGAGTAAGCGGGTTATAAAAGATAAAGAATTTGATTTAAAACTGTTTGAAGGCTTTTAGCCCATGGGCAATACGCTGGCAGGTGTTTAAGGTGGCAGCCCGACTCTTTCCACGGCGCGCCGATGGCACGTCGCGGGAGTTGAGTAATGTCCAAGGGCATGTGGTGTAGCAACGGCAGCAGGAGGATAGATCATGATGGCCGCTATTCTGGATTCTAAAGGGCCTATTGCCCACGGCCCCGGGGGCAATCTTGTATTAATCAGATTGGACAATAACTCCCTGGAGATATTCTTCTGGGATCATGAGACCGAGGCAGATGAAGGTGAGGAACCCAGCGCAAGCGATATGTACATGATCAGTGATGGTCTTCCAGGTTTTTTCACGGGGCTCTATAAACAAGCTATTTAACAATAAATGCCAGAGGTGTTTATTAATTGCCGGTTGCCCTGCGTTTTCATGGCTGCTCCTCTTGGGTGGAAGTGTCGCGCCACTGCAAGCGCTAGAGCTGATCGAGAAGTGGTTCAAGGAGATGGGCTGGGATGATGGGGCTGAGTGAAGTGCTCTCCAGGATAAATGACGGTGTTTTTCTTGAGCTGATTTTCCAGGAGAACACTGACTGGGATGCCAGGTTGGATTCACGGGATGGCATCGAGTTTGCCAGCGCGTGGAGCGCTAGCTATGAACAAGTGCTTTCGTCATGTCCGCCTGAAGATGAATCCATCAGGCAAGTCAGAGAGGCTGCCTTCAAGAAGGTCTATCAGATCACTGGCAATCCGGATCTTGCAGGCTATGTGTCGGATGATTTTGGCCTGATCGTGCAGGCATTCAAGCACCAGGTCGATAGCGGTTTTATACACCGCCTTTGGCAGGCTTACGCTCAAGGAACATTTCCCCATTAAAGAGTCAGCGCACTCTTTCATCCGTCTGCGTGTGTTGAATGTCAGTTGGGGCATCAGTCCTGCACGGTGAAGTCCGTTACCACTACGCCGCCCTTGGGTGACGGAGTGGCAAGAACCTCAGCCGATGCATCCAGCCTCACTGCAACTTGAGTTTTCTCCCCGCCATCAAAATTGCACCAATACTCAAACAGGCTGCCAGCATCAGATAAAAACTGGGTGCCAGTTGCGAGCCGGTGAGGGCGATCAATCCGGTGGCGATCACCGGGGCGAAACCGCCGAAAATCGTCACCCCCAGGTTGTAGCTCAAGGACATGCCGGTGACCCGGGTGCGCACCGGGAAGATGTCCGCCATCAGCGACGGCAGCGGGGCGAAGTACACCGCCTTGATCAGCGCCATCATCGCGACCACCAGCAGCAGGGAGCTGGCGCTCGGACGGCTGTTGAGCCAGAAGAACGCCGGCAGGATCGCCACGGCGTAGACCACGGCCGCTGCCAGCATGATTTTCAGGCGCCCGACATGGCCGGACAGGTAGCCGACGATGGGCGTGACTATGGTCAGGATCAGGCCGCCGGTGAGGGTCGCCAGAAAGCCCGAGGACTGGGAAATGTTCAGGCTGGTGGCAGCATACGACGGCATGTACTGGATCATGTAGTTCGAGGCGGTGGACACCACCAGGGTGCCCATGGCGATCAGCAGCAGGGTCTTCTGGGTCACCAGCACTTCGCGCAAGGGGCGTTCCCCCGGTTCGCTGGCCTTGAAGTCCGGCGATTCGTCGACGGTGCGGCGGATGTACAGGCCCACCGGGCCCAGCAGTAGGCCGAAGAAGAACGGCACGCGCCAGCCCCAGTCAAGCATCTGCTGGGGATCGAGGTGCTTGGTCAGGAAGTAGCCGAAGGTCGAGGCGATGACCACGCCAAAACCCTGGCTGGCGAATTGCAGGCTGGCGACAAAGTGCCGGGTGCGCGGCGGCGCGTGTTCCAGCATGAAGGCGGTGGAGGTGCCGAACTCGCCACCGGCGGAGAAGCCCTGCAGCAGCCGCGCCAGGAGAATGCCGATGGGCGCGGCGATACCCAGGGTGGCGTAGCTGGGCATGATGGCGATCAGCAGCGTGCCCGCCAGCATGATCAGGATCGACAGGGTCAGGGCTTTCTTGCGCCCCCGGCGGTCGGCGTAGGAACCCAGTACCGCCGCGCCCAGGGGGCGGATCAGGAACGAGATGCCGAAGGTGGCAAAGGCCAGCAGCAGGGAGAAGGTCGGGTCGGCGGTGGGAAAGAACACCTGGCTGATGGTCAGCGCGAAGTAGGCGTAGATCGACAGGTCGAACCACTCCAGGGTGTTGCCGATCAGGGCGGCGCCTATGGGTTTGTACAGGGCTTTGGGTTCGACCCGGATCGCGGTCGAGGTGGCGGCTAATTCTGTCATACAGGACGCTCCTGCTTATTGTTGGATTTTGAGCGACAGGTGCCCGACGTGAGCCGGGCGGGGCAGCGACGGCCTCAGGCCCGGGGCAGGTCCCCCAGGTCCCAGAACAAGGCCGTCATGATCTCCAGGCCCTGGCGAATCACCGGCAGCAGCAGGTGTTCGTCCGGGGCGTGCTGCGAGCAGCCGGGGTAGGAGTGGGGAATCCACAGGGTCGGCAGTCCCAGTACCTCGGCAAAGATGTCGTTGGGCAGGGTGCCCGCCAGGTTCGGCAACAGGGCCAGGCGCTGGGGGCTGCTGTTGGCGATGGAGGTCTTGGCGAACCTGACCCAGGGGTTGTCCGGGTCCAGGCGAGTGGCTGGGGAGCAGCGCTCCATGACGATCTCGACCTGGCTGAAGCCTTCGCGGTCCAGGTGCGCCCGCAGCAGGCTTTCCAGCTGTTGCCAGGGGGTGCCGAGGACAAAGCGCAATTGGCAGAAAGCCACGGCCCGGGGCGGAATGGCATTCACCGGTTTTTGTGGGTTGCCGGTGCTGAAGGCGAGGATTTCCAGGGTGTTCCAGGCGAACAGGCGCTCGCCCAGGGTCAGCCCCGGTTCGCCCCAGTCTTCGTCCAGGGGCCGGCCCAGGGAGTCGCGATCAATCTCCAGGTCGGCGATGGCGGCGCGCACATTCTCGGGAATGCTCGCCGGCACCAGTTCGCGGCAGCGGATGCGCCCGTTGCGGTCCACCAGGCTGGCCAGGGCGTTGGCCAGCACCACGCCGGGGTTGCTCATGACCCCGCCCCAGTTGCCCGAGTGCAGGCCCTTGTCCCGGGTGTTGAGCTCCAGGCGGAACTGCGCCGAGCCCCGGGAGCCGAGGAACAGCGTCGGCCGGGCCTGATTCAGGCGCGGGCCGTCGGAGGCGATGAACACATCGGCCCGCAGCCGTTCGCGGTGTTCCTGGCACAGCTGGCGCAGCCCCGGGGAGCCGGCTTCCTCGCCCATCTCGAACAGCAGCTTGAGGTTGAAGCCCAGGCGCCCGTCGCGGGCCTTGAGCACCTGCTCCAGGGCCGCCAGGTTGATGCTGTGCTGGCCCTTGTTGTCGGCGGTGCCACGGCCGTACCAGCGTTCGCCTTCCACGGTCAGTTGCCAGGGGTCGAGGCCCGCGCGCCACTGCTCGGCATGGCCGGGTACCACGTCGCCATGGCCGTAGCTGAGCACCGTGTGCAGCGCCGGGTCTTCCAGGCGCGTGGCAATCAGGAACGGGCCGCCGGTTTCGGGGTTGGCCAGCATCTGGCAGTCGAAGCCCAGGCGTTGCAGCAGCGGCTGGATCTCTTCCAGCAGGTAGCGCGGCAACTCGCTGGCGTGGGCGGGGTCCTGGCTGTCGCTGCGAAACGCCACCCGGCGCCGCAGGTCCTGTTCAAAGTGGCCGTCGTCCAGGTACTGGCGCACGCCAGTGAGGGCAGCTTGCTTGGTCATTGCGACTCCGGTCGGGCAAGGGGAACAGGCCCATGGTGGAGTGGGTCAAGGCATCTGTATATTGCTGTTTTTTGAAGGCATGATTCTAAAAATTGGATGCCTTGCAAGGGGACGCAGATGGACTATCGGTATTTTCTGGCGGTGATCGATGCCGGCTCCCTGGCGTCGGCGGGGGAGCGTTTGCATATCGCCCCCAGTGCGGTAAGCCGGCAGATCGCCCTGCTGGAAGAGAGCGTCGGGGTGGCGCTGTTCGAGCGGCGCCCGCGGGGCATGCAACTCACCGCCGCCGGCGAAGCCCTGGCTGAACACGCCCGGCGTACCTGGCTGGAGCAGGAAAACATCCTCGCCGAACTGCGCGGCGAGGGCTATCCGGGGGCCAAGGTCATTCGGCTGGTGTCCACCGAGGGGCTGTCGCGGTATTTCCTGCCGCGGGTGCTGCTGGAGCATTACCGCCTGCGGCCCGGGGCCGAGTACCGCCTGGAGGTGATCTCGCCCCATGAGTGTGTGCAGCGTATTCGCCGGGGCGAGGCGGATGTGGGGCTGACCTTCAGCACTGAGCCGGTGGAGGGGGTGAATGTGTGTTACTCGATCCGCTCGCCGATTCGCGCCCTGATGCGCGCCGGGCATCCGTTGGCCAGCGCCGGGCTGCTGTCATTGGCGCAGGTGCAGGGGTATCCGGTGGCGTTGACGCCCAAGGGCACCACCCAGCGGCAGTTGCTGGACCTGGTGTGCCAGATGGATGGCTTGAGCTTTGATCAGGTGATGACCTGCAACTTCTCCGGGGCTCTGCATGAGTTTGTCCGGCAGTCGGATACGGTGGCGTTTGCCAGTGCCATCAGCGGCGAGGGGCAGGGCATGGATGGACTGGTGTCGGTGCCGTTGTCCAACCCGCGCTTGGGCGATCGGGATATCCAGGTGCTGACCATGCCCAAGCGGGTGCTGCCGCAGAGCCTGGAATTTTTTATCCAGACCTTGATCGCCGGGTTGCAGCGGGAGGGCTGAGGGGGCTTGCCGGGTTACCCACGGATCAATGCCTGCATTCGGCCATCGTGGTTAACGGGGCCTTGGAGATCAAAAGCCAAAGCCAGAGCAAACGGCGGCCTTGCGGCCGGCCTGATTCTTCTTTGTAGGAGCTGGCTTGCCAGCGAAGGCGTCGGCTGGATCAATGCATGGCTTGCGGGCCTCTTCGCCGGCAAGCCGGCTCCTACGGACGTGGGTAAAACCCGTGGGGTGTTTGATCTTCCTGCCTCTTGCCGTCACTTTTTCAGCGCTTTGCCCTGGCTGGGAATGTGCAGGTACGACATCACGCTTTCCGTCAGTTCGGTGGCCAGTTTCACCGCTTTTTCATTGCGCGCCATCACTCCGGCGACCAGGCCTTCGATCAAGGCCAGCACGGCGATGTTGGAACTGGTCAGCACCGGGTGATCGCAAGGCGCAAACAGCGTGTGCTCGGCAATCGCGGTGAGCGGCGAGGCGGGGGAGTCGGTAATCGCCAGCACCGTTGCCCCGCGCTCATTGGCGAAGCGTGCCAGTTGCAGGGTGTCGAGGGAGTAGCGCGGCAGGGAGATCGCCAGCAACACATCCTGAGCGGTGATCGCGGCCAGCCGGTACGCGGCATTTTCATTGCCACCTTCCATGCTGATGGCCGTGGCTTCGGCGCAGAAGGGCATCAGGGTCGCGGCGGCGAGCCCGGCCAGGTAGACGCTGTTGCCGAACCCCAGGATGTAGACCTTGCGGGCCGTGGTCAGGCGGGTGATGAAGGCATCAAAACTGTCGGCGTGGTTGTTGCTCGCGGCGGTGGCCAGGTTGCTGCTGGCGCTCTGCAATTGCTCGTGCAGGCCGAAGGCGCCGCCCGGGCGCTGGGCCAGTTCGTTGCGCAGCTTGTCCACCGGCGACACCATCTGCTGCAAGGTGGCCACCAGTTCGGCCTTCATGCCGCTGTAGCCCCCCAGGTCCAGGGCTTTGGCCAGGCGGTTGACGGCGGCGGGCGAGGTCAATGTTGCGTGAGCCATCTCCTCGATGGTCAGCGTCGCGGCCTTGAGCGGGTGACGCAGGATGAAGTCCGCCACCTTGCGCAGTGACGGCGGCAGATCGGCAACGATTTCCGTGAGTTTGCGCATGACCGGCGCGGCGTAGACGGTGGTGTCTTTGGATGGGCTTGGCATATCCGGCTCAACAGTGGCTGAAGGTGAGAGAAGGGCTGTGCCTGGTGCCCTGACGAGATCGGCTGGAGTGTATCCGAGGCCGACCACGTCAGGGTTGCGTTGAGCGGTGGCGCAGCGATCTTATTTCAAACTTCCCGCAAGAAACTGCTGGAGGCGTTCGGACTGCGGATTGGCCAGCACTTCGCGAGGGGCGCCGCGCTCTTCGACCAGGCCCTGGTGGAGGAACACCAGTTGGTTGGACACCTCTCGGGCAAAGCCCATTTCGTGGGTCACCACCACCATGGTGCGGCCTTCCTGCGCCAGGTCCTGCATGACCTTCAGCACTTCACCCACCAGTTCGGGGTCGAGCGCCGAGGTCGGCTCGTCAAACAGCATCACCTGCGGCTCCATCGCCAGGGCGCGGGCAATCGCCACGCGCTGCTGTTCGCCACCGGACATGTGCCCCGGCCAGGCGCTCATGCGCTGTGCCACCCCGACTTTTTCCAGGTAGTGCTCGGCCCGCTCCCGTGCCTCTTGCTTGGTCAGGCCGAGCACCTGCACCGGGGCTTCCATGACGTTTTCCAGGGCGCTCATGTGCGACCAGAGGTTGAAGTGTTGAAACACCATCGACAGCTGCGAACGCATGCGTTGCAACTGCTTGGGCTCGGCGGCCTTCAGCCCGCCCTGCCGGTTGGCCACCAGCTTCAGCGCTTCGCCATTGAGCAAGATGCTGCCCGCATTGGGTTGCTCCAGCAGGTTGATGCACCGCAGGAAGGTACTCTTGCCCGAGCCGCTGGAGCCGATCAGGCTGATCACGTCACCGGCCTGTGCCTGCAGGGATACGCCCTTGAGCACCTGGTGCGTGCCGTAGCTTTTGTGCAGGTCCTGAACTTCAAGTTTGTACATGCTGTGAACTCTCTGGAATCAGTCGCTGAGCAAGCGACCCTGGCGAATGGGGGTAGCACCTGCCACCTTGGCTAACCACAATCCGGGCTGGGCAAAGCGCAGCCGTTCGCGGGCATAGAGAATGCCGTCGACGCTGGCGCGGACCAGGCTGTGGCGGTCGGTTACAGGGTCGATGACTTCGAACAGCGGGTCACCGATCTTGACCTCTGCGCCCAGCGGTTGCAGAAAGCTCACCACCCCCGGATGCGGCGCACAGGCGTACTGCGCGCCGGCAAAGGGCAGTGCCTGGCAATGGCTCGGCGGCGCCGCGGGCCAGTCGCCGCTGATCAGGCCTTGCTCGGCGAGGTAGCCGAGAATGGCTTCGGCGCTGTCGATGCATTGCTCGCGCTCGGTGTCTGCCATGCCGCGCAGTTCGATGGTGGTGGCCGCACACGCCAGGGGAATGTTGGCTTCGGGAAAGCGCTCCGCCAGGCGCAGCCAGGCAATCGCACAGGCTTCGTCGAAGGCACTGCCGCCGGCATCTTCGGCCAGCAACGTGACCCCGGCGCCGAGGCGCGCAGCCAGTGACTGCAGGCGCGGCCAGTGTTGCGGCATGGCGTACAGCAACATGATCGATTCGAAATCGCAGTGCAGGTCCAGCACCAGATCGGCGTTGCACGCATGCTGCAGCAGCAGGCGGCGCAGGCCGTCGAGTTCCGAGGCGGGGGCCGGCATGGCCGCGAGGGTCTCGGCCATGGCGCGGCGGATCAGCGCGACATTGGCCTCGGCGTCGGAGCCCAATTGCCCTTGCAGTTCTGCTGCAACCGGCTCGAACAGTTCCGGGAAGTCGCGATTGAAGTTCTTGCCGCTGGAGAACTCGAAGCGCCCCTGGTGGGTGGCCTGGAACATCTGGGCGATGCCGATCGGATTGGCCATCGGCACCAACTCGATCACCCCGGTCAGGCGGCCTTGTGTTTCCAGCTCCAGAAGCCGGCGCTTGAGTTCGACGGCGACGCGCATTCCCGGCAGCTCGTCGGCATGCAACGACGCCTGGATATAGGCTTTGCGGGTGCCGCTGCCAAAACGAAACAGCGTCAGCGTGCGTTCGGTGCCCGAGGCACTCCACGGCAATCGGTATTGAATGTGCTCCATGGCAGCTCCTTAGTGCTTGCGCGGTGCCAGGTACGCCAGCCAGCGGCGCTCGGCCAGCTTGAACAGACGCACCAGAATGAAAGTCAGGACCAGGTAGATGAGACCGGCGGTGATGAACGCCTCGAACGGCAGGTAGAACCGCGAGCTGACCGTGCGCGCCGCCCCGGTGATGTCGACCAGGGTGACGATGGAAGCCAGGCTGGTGGTTTGCAGCATCATCAGCACTTCGTTGCTGTACTGCGGCAATGCCCGGCGCAACGCCGACGGCAGGAGAATGCGCCGGTACAGGGTCAGGCGTGACATGCCCATGGCCTTGGCAGCTTCGATCTCGCCCGGGGGCGTGGATTTCAAACTGCCGGCCAGCAGCTCGGCGCTATAGGCGCTGGTGTTGATCGCGAAGGCCAGGCAGGCGCAAAAGGTCGCGCTGGACAGGTAAGGCCAGAACAGGCTTTGACGCACGGCTTCGAATTGCGCCAGGCCGTAGTAGATCAGGAACAATTGCACCAGCATCGGCGTGCCGCGAATCACGTAGGTATAGAGCCAGGCCGGCGCGTTGATCAGCGGCGAACGCGACACCCGCATCAGCGCCAGTGGCAATGCCAGCACCAAGCCCAGGGCCAGGGAAATAAGCAGGACCTTGAGGGTCACCAGGGCGCCGTTGAGGTACAGCGGCAGGTTTTCCCAGATCAGTTGGTAGTCGAGAATCATCGATCGTTCCCCCTCACAGTTCGGCGGCTTTGATGCCGACCGAGTAGTGTTTTTCCAGACAGCGCAGCACCAGCAACGACAGGCTGGTGAGCATCAGATACAGCGCCGCCACCGCGAGGAAAAAGGTAAAGGGCTGGTGGGTGGCATCCGCTGCGTTCTTGGCCTTGAACATCATGTCCTGCAAGCCGATCACCGAGATCAGCGCTGTGGACTTGGTCAGTACCAGCCAATTGTTGGTGAACCCGGGAATGGCGAAACGCACCATCTGCGGCACCAGAATCCGCCAGAACACCTGCGCACCGCTCATGCCATAGGCCAGCCCGGCCTCGGCCTGGCCCTTGGGAATGGCCATGAAGGCACCGCGAAAGGTCTCCGAGAGGTAGGCGCCAAAAATGAAGCCCATGGTGCAGACCCCGGCGATAAAGGGGTTGATGTCGATGTAGCGGGCGTAGCCGAGCGCCAGGGCCAGGCGGTTCACCAGATCCTGGCCGCCATAGAAAATCAGCAGGATCAGCACCAGGTCGGGAATCCCGCGAATCAGGGTGGTGTAGCTTTCCCCGAGCAGCGCCAGCCATTTCATGGGTGACAGGCGCAAGGCCGCGCCGATCAGGCCCAGGGCAATCGCCAGGGACATGGACGTCAGGGCCAGGTTGATGGTCAGCCAGGCGCCATCGAGAATGCTCGATCCGTAGCCTTGGAGCATGATGAAGTTCCTCAAGCGAGCGCCGCGAGGCGCGCAACACAAGCCCCGGGAGACGCCTGCAATAGGCCGGCGCCGGGGCTCAGGGACAGGCTTACTCGCCGTAGATATCGAACGCGAAGTACTTGGCCATCACGCGCTGGTATTTGCCATTGGCGCGAATGGCGTCAATCGCTGCATTCAGCCGCGCGACGTTGGCGCTGTCGCCTTTGCGCACGGCGATCCCGGCGCCCCGGCCAAAGTATTTCGGGTCGTTGATGTCCGGCCCGGTGAGGGCGAAACCCTGGCCTGCGGCGGTCTTGATGAAGCTCTCGTTGGTGTTGACGATATCCGCCAGGGTGGCGTCCAGGCGGCCTGAGGCCAGATCGAGGAAGGCTTCGTTCTGTGAGCCGTAGCGCACCACGAGCACGCCAGCGGGCTCCAGTTGCTCGGTGGCAAAACGATCGTAGGTCGAGGCGCGTTGCACGCCGACTTTCTTGCCCTTGAGGTCCACCAACGGGTCATTGATCAGGTTGCCGGCCTTCATCGCGAACTTGCCCGGCGTGTGGTAGTACTTTTTGCTGAAGTCCACGGACTTCATCCGGTCTTCGGTGATCGACATCGACGACAGCACGGCATCGATCTTGCGCACCTTGAGCGACGGGATCATGCCGTCGAACTCCTGGATGACCCACTCGCACTTGACCTTCATTTCTTCGCACAAGGCGTTGCCGATGTCGTAATCGAAGCCGCTGACATTGCCCTCGGGGGTCTTGAAGGAGAAGGGCGGGTAGGCGGCTTCGATACCGATGCGCAGGCTGTCTTCGTCGGCATGGGCCAGCAAGCTGGACGCGCAGAGCAGCAGAGCACCTAGAAGTTCGGTCTTGTTCATATTGTTGACTCCTTGCAGGGCATTGGGGGAAACGGGTGCCCGCCATCCGGGGTGGCGCGGTGGATCAGTCCCGTGATCGGCGAGGCTATAAATGACACAATAAAAATCTATCTGCAACAGTATTGAAAAAAATCATATCAGTCTGGGTCGTGAGAAATGGTCCAGAGTCCGGTCGCTGCGGGCATTGAGTCCGAGATCGTGTGGGGCGTGCGGAGGCCTTTATCGGCCGGTTTTTTCCAGCGCCGCATCCGCCAGACAAGATGGCCGGCGCTTGAGGGTGTGCTTGTGCAAGCAGCGATCGATCTGCCGAAGCACCTGGCCTGGCAAGGTCACGTCGACCTTCTTGGTTCTACCCAGGCAAGGCGCAATTGGAAGTCGGGGTTGACGTGGTGCGTACGGGTGGGCCTGGGTGTTGTGCGCCGGACGCTGGTAAAAACTCCGGCGCAGAGGTGTCTGGGCTGTTTTATTTGTACGAATACTTCAGATAAATATCGGTGTCCTGACTGCCCCTGGCTTTTCCATTGAGGATGTACTTAGCCATCGAGCTGATGTCGTCAAGGTCAAAGCCGTGAAGGGTTCTGCCCAGCAAAAAAGATACGGTGTAATCTTCCCAGCCAGTTCCAAGTCGGCGGGCAATATCGACAGCATCGTGGATAAATGCCCAGGTCTCTTGTTCGCTCAGATAACCCGCCCAATAACACCATCTGGCCAATGACACCGCTCTCATGGTGTCCCAGGCAAAAGTGGACCGGGTGCGTTCTACTGTCGCCAGTGATATTCCCAGTTCTTTTGCAATGCTTTTCTGCACGGCTTTAATCTCTGGATTAAGCGCACTTTCAATGTATTGATCGATGTCTTTGCTCTTGGAGAGCTTGATCAGTTCACCCAGTGTTTCTTTCGCAGTATCGGGGCTATCGATTTCCCATTCGTGTTTGAGTCCTGCGATGTATTTGTTCAAGTCATCTTCTGGGAAGATGCTGAGAATTTTTTCAAATCGATTACTGAACAGGATTCCGCCAAACGCCAAGGCGTTTTTTTGTTTTTCATCGAGCGAAGTGCCGGAGTGACGAGATTTGAATTCGGTGAGTTGAGCTATTTTTTTGCGCTTCATGAAGATGAGAAGTATGGCCAGGTAAACAGCAAAGGCACATCCAACTAAGATGACTGTATTCATTGTGAAAATTCTATAAGAGTGGTGGTGCTGATGGTGCGGCACGTATGTTTGGTTATACGTGCCTATCGGGTTACTTGCTGGCTGGCATCTTGCTCATGGCTTGTTTCATCATGTCAGATGCTTGCTTGCATGCCGGCTCTTGAACCGTGCTCGGCATTTCTTTCATTTGTTTTTTTGTTAGCTCGTATTGCGATTTCATTGATTCGCCTTGAGGGTTGGCCGCTACGAATTCATCAATTTGCTGGAAGTATTCGGTGCACGAGGGGCCGAGGTCGGCGGCCATGGTGGCGCTGGATAAGGCGAGTGCGGAAATTGATGCGAATGTTGCGAGAGCTTTTTTCATGATTTATTTCTCCGTGATGTGTTTTTAGTTGCGCGCATAACCTGAGGGCGGGGAGGGATTTTAGATATGAGAAGAGTCTTAATCGGTTTGCGGGCTTTTCCGAGTTTGTTTCCTGTCTCTTATAAACATCTCCGAGCCCACGAGACACTCGCTAATCTCGTAT
>NZ_JAAARL010000039.1:0-32697 GCF_009908205.1 Pseudomonas sp. Fl5BN2
ATTGTTGCTCTCCTTGCTTGGACATACGGAAAACCGGAGGCCTGAATGGCCGGCCGGGCTCCAGGGACATATCAAGACTTGTGCCAGCTTAAAAATAACAATTACAAATCAATCAGTTACTGTATTTTCATGATTCAACAGCCTGTTTCAGGCCCGAGATCCCATGGAAAGTGCGCAAGAAGTTGCGCAGTACTGCGCAACTTCTTGCGCACTCCTCTGTACAGCCCTAGCCATCTCGCCTACAGCCATGTACCCACAGGGTTATCCCCATTGGGGTGCGCAACTTCTTGCGCATCAAGGCCAAAAGCCATCAAGGGCAATGTAGGTGGCATGGGGCTGCCAAGACACGGGCTCACCCAGCGGCACTCGGGGGGGCTTTCCCGCCACCCAGCGACTTTAGTTCTGGTCCGATCCTCCACGCTTCGGCAGTCGGCTATAAGACTCGCCATAACCTCACCGCTGGCGGGCCCATTAATTTCGCTCGCCATAAATTGGTGATTTTCCAGTGCTTTTTTCGCTGTTAATCTTGCCGCCATGACCCATGCCACCTCCCATCGCCCCCACATTGCCTGGACGCTGTATTTCTGCGTGCTGTTCAACGTGTTCGTCTGTGGTCTGGGCCATGGGCAGATGGCCGGGCTGGAACTCAATGGCGTTGGCGGGCAGTTCTGTTCCGCCATGGGCAACCCGGGCCCGGCCCTGAACGCCGACTTCAGCGACCAGGCCGCCGCCGGCGGGCTGAGCACCTTTATGTGCCCGCTGTGCTCGGCGATCAGCCTGGGCATCGGGCTGTTGTTCTGCCTCGCCTGGCTGCTGCGTCGCCAGCAGCCGGCACGGCTCAGGATCGAGCGGCGCAGCAAGGCGCCGCCGCGTTACTCCTGGCCCGCGCTCAATCCTCGAGCACCGCCCCTGGGCTGACACCGCTCTGTGGCGACCGCCTGCGGCAGCCGCGCTTTTTCATCTCCCGGTACTTATCCTGCGGTCGCGGTTGCGACGGCTGCCGGGCGGTGTTCGATGATTATTTTTCGAGTCCGTGTCCATGAAGTTCCTGTATCGCTCCCCGAGTTGTGCGGCGCTGTGTTGCGCCCTGTCGTTCAATGCCCTGGCCGAGGGCCCGCTGCAATTGCCGCAGATGCGCATCAGCGCCGAGGAAGAGGAAAAACTCGGCCTGCAACTGGATACCCAAAGCAGCACCGGCTCGCGCCTGGGCTTGACCCCGCGGGAAACCCCGGCTTCGGTCAGTGTGGTCAACCGTCAGCAGATCGAGCAGCGCGGCGCTGCCAACACCCAGGACATGCTGGCGAGCGTGCCGGGGATGAACGCCGCCTCGTCGCCGGGTGTGCCGGGGTTCGTTTCCTATCGCGGTTTTTCCGGTGCGCAGATCACCCAGTTGTTCAACGGCATCAGCGTGCAGTACGACTCCATCGCCGCGCGCCCGGTGGACAGCTGGATCTACGACCGGGTCGAGGCGGTGGGTGGGCCTTCGAGCTTTCTCTACGGTGCCGGTGCGGTGGGCGGTTCGATCAACTACATCAGCAAACTGCCGTCGCGTACTGAATCGTTCAATGAAGGAAGGATCAGCTACGGCTCCTACGACAGCACGGAGACCTCCTTCGGTTTCAATCACGCGCTGAACGACGGGGCAGGGCCGCGGCACTACGCGCGTTTCGACGTCAGCCATACCACCAGCAACGGTTACGTCGATCGCGAACAGCGCGATGCCTGGACCACGGCCTTCTCCCTGCTGACGGATTTCAATGATCAGCTGTCCCATACCCTGGCCTACGAGTATCAGAACGAAAGCGTCGACAGTCCCTACTGGGGCACTCCGGCCCTCAGTCCCCTGGGGGGCAAGATGGAAGTGGACAAGAGCCGGCGCTTCGAGAACTACAACGTCAGTGACGGCCGTTATGAGCAGCGGGTGCAGTGGCTGCGCTCGATCATCGACTATCAGGTCGATGACCGTACCTCGCTACGCAATACCCTGTACCACTACAACGCCGACCGCGAATACCGCAACCTGGAAACCTACGCCTACAACAGCGACAACACCCAGGTGAAGCGCTCCGGCATCTTGCTTCAGCGTCACGCCCAGGAGCTCAACGGCAATCGCTTCGAGCTGCTGCATCAGAACAACCTGTTCGGCCTGGACAGCCGCTGGTCGGCGGGCATCGACTACAGCCACAACGTCATGAGCAACTACCCGCGCTCCTTGTCGGCCTCGGCCTCGAGCGTCGATCCGGGGGACTTCGATCCGGGCAGTTTCTGGGACTTGCCGGGCATGCGCCGCGGCTTCGAGAAGAACCGCCGCAACCAGGTGGACACCTGGGCGATGTTCCTGGAAAACCGTCTGCAGTTGACTGATCGCCTGTCCCTGCTCAGTGGCCTGCGTCACGATCAGATCGACCTGCAGGTGACCAACTACCGTGCTGTCACCGAGGCCAATCCGGCGTTTTTCCAGCGTAACTACCGGCCCACCACCGGGCGCCTGGGGCTGGTCTATGAACTGACCCCGTCCGCCAACGTCTACGTGCAATACAGCACCGCGGCCGATCCACCGTCGGGCATCCTGACCACCGCCAGCTATGGCCAGGTGCGGGACTTTGACCTGAGCACCGGCAATCAGTGGGAGGTCGGCAGCAAGTTCGATTTCCTCGATGGCCGTGGTTCGGCGACCCTGGCCGCCTACCGCATTGAACGCAAGAATCTCTCCACTGCCGATCCGAGCAACCCCGGCAGCAGCCAGCCGGTGGGGCAGCAGTCCTCGCGGGGCGTGGAGTTGGCGGGCTCGCTGCGGGTGACGCCCAAACTGCTGGCCGAAGGCAACTTCGCCTATGTCGATGCCCAGTACGACGAGTTCTATGAAAACGTCGGCGGCCGTTCGGTGTCGCGCAAGGGCAACAGCCCCACCAATACCCCGGACAAGGTCGCCAACCTGTGGTTGACCTATGACCTGGCGCGCTCCTGGCAGGTCGGCGCTGACAGCCGCTATGTGTCGTCGATGTACGCCAACGCGGCCAACACTCGTTATGCCCCGGCCTACACGATTTTCGGCGCTTTCGTTGGCTACCAGGTGGATAGCGACACCCGGGTCACGGCGCGGGTGCGCAACCTCACCGATCAGGTCTACGCCCGCACTACCGCGCCGACCCAGCTGTATCTGGGGGCGCCACGAACTTTCGAGCTGGCGTTGCAAACGCGCTTTTAACCTGAGAGCGCGGGGTGCCTGGTGGCACCCTGCGCCGTTGCGAGATGCCTGTGATGAAGCGTTACCTGTACCTCTGGCACCGTTGGCTGGGCATTGTCGCCTGCCTGTTCATGGCCCTGTGGTTCATCTCCGGGGTGGTGATGCTGTATGTCGGCTACCCCAAGCTGACGCCCGCCGAGCACCTGGCGCATTTGCCGGACCTGGTCCTGGACGATGAGAGCGTCGGCCTGGAGCACGTGCTGCGGGCTGCCGATGCTCGGCAGCCACCGTCGAGCATCCGCCTGACCACGGTGGCCGGTGCACCCCGTTACATCCTTGAATACCCGGGGCTGCGCAAGGTTGCGGTGGATGCCCTTAGCGGCCTGGTGCCACCGGCCGTTGGCCCGGTGGAGGCGCTGGCCGCGGCCCGACAGTTCGCCCCCGGAGTCGCGGTGGAAGATCGCGGCGCGGTGAGCGAAGACATGTGGAGCCTGTCTCGGGGCCTGGACGCCGACCGGCCCTTGCACCGGGTAGCCATCGCCGATGCCGAGCGGCGCCTGCTGTATGTTTCCGCCAGCAGCGGGGAAGTGGTGCGCGATGCCACGGCCAGCGAACGCGGCTGGAACTGGATCGGTGCCTGGTTGCACTGGCTGTACCCGTTGCGCGGTATCGGCATCGATGGCGCCTGGGGGCCGATCGTCACCTACCTGTCCCTGGCCGCGACCTTGATGACGGTGCTGGGCCTGGCGGTGGGCGTATTGCGCTGGCGCTTCAAGCGTACCTACCGCAACGGCTCGCACTCGCCATACCAGGGCTTTGCCCGCTGGCATCACCTGGGCGGCATGCTCTTCGGCGTGCTGGCGATTACCTGGATCTTCAGCGGCTTGATGTCGATGAACCCGTGGAAGATCTTCAGCAGCGCCCAGCCCTTGTCAGTGGCGGCCTATCAGGGGGCTCCGCTGAGCGCTGCGGCCTTTCCCCTGAGCGCGGCGCAGGCGCTGCGACGCTTTGCCGATGATGGCTTGCAGGCCCGGGAACTGGAGTGGCGGATGATTGGCGGCCAGGGTTATGTGATCGGTCATGACGGTGCCGGGCGTACACGAATCTTGTCCATGGCTGAGGATCAGGTGCTGCGCCGGTTCAACCCGGGCACCCTGCAGCAGGCGGCCTGGGCCATTCGCCCGCAGCAGCCGATGCTCGTCCAGCAACTGGCGGCCTACGACTTCTATTACTACGCCCGGGAACCGCAAAGCATGATGGGTCATATGCAACAGCGCCTGCCGGTGCTGCGGGTGTGCTTCGACGATCCGGCGCAGACCTGGCTGCACCTGGACCTCTATACGGGGGCCGTGGTGGGGCAACTGGACCAGCCGCGTCGAGCCTCGCGCTGGCTGTTCGCGCTGCTGCACAGCTGGGACTGGCTGCCGCTGCTGGCCAACCGGCCGCTGTGGGACCTGTGGATGCTGCTGTTCAGTGCTGGCGGTTTGCTGATCAGTGTCAGTGGCGTGGTGCTGGGCTGGCGGCGTCTGGGCCGCTCATTGCGTCCGCGTCGCGGTTGACGCCCGGCGTGGGGGATGAATACACCGACCTGGATCAGGGTTATGGGGTATTTTTCCCCCCGCCGGCGATTTAAGCCACCGGCACCGGCTGCTGCGGTGATAATGCACGCCAGCCCCACCACCCACTGCCACTGGAGCCCGTCGCGCCCATGTTCGTCATCACCCCGCAGGACCCCGAGATCTACCGTCGGCAAACCCGCCGCAGCACCCTGATCATCGCCCTGGTGTTCATCGCCCTGGCCATGCTGTTTTCCAGCGCCGCGGTGGCGGTGTTCGGCCAGCCCGGCGGTGACAACCTGGTGTGGAATGCGGCCGGGGTGTTCACCGGTCTGTTGATCAGCGCCGCCTTGTTGCGCGGGGTGTTCTGGCAGCAACCGTGGATGGCCTCGGCGGTCTACGGCTGGCGCCTCAAGCGCAGCCTGATGCGCGTGACCAACGTCATGCATCAGGTCACCGCCGGGGTCGCGGCCGGTGATCCGGCCGCGCTCAAGCTGCTGCGTTTCTATCACCTGGGGCTGATCCAGATGCACCAGCTGGACGCCAACTCCAGCGCCCACGGACAGATGCTCGGTGAAGTGGAACGGCATCTGGCGCTGCTGGCCGAGCACGGCATCGACCCGCAGCAGGAGCGCCTGGAAGCGCAGTGGCTGGAAGCGGTCAAGGCCCACCAGCCGCGCTGACCTGCCAGGGGTGATCCGGCATCGGCTTGTCGATGATCCGGGTTACCCCAGGTAGCGCCACAATGCCTCGGCGATCTCGTTGGATTGCCCCGCCTGGCCGAACAGCCGCTGGCCGATGTTCAGCCCCAGCTGGCGGTAGCTTTCAAACTGCGCCTCATCGAAAAACTGGTCCACCGTGCTCTGGTTGGGAAAACCCGGGTTGGCCCGGGCGTAGTTGACGACGTCCGGTGTCAGCCCGGCGATCAAACGCGGTTTGAGCACCAGGATCCGGCAGTGCGGCGTGGCCGCGAGGTCGGCCTGGGTCCCCGGGGCATGGGCGTAGACGTTGAGCAGCAAGGCGCACTTCTGGCTGTCGGCGCTGGCTGGCTGGCGGAACTGTTCGAGGCTGGCGAACACTGCCTTGAGTTGCGGATGCTCCAGCACCCCCGGGTCCTCGCGGATTTCCAGGGCCTGGTCGATGCGCGCCAGGCGCACCAGGTTGGCCAGGTCATCGAACTGGTAATCCGGATCACAGCCGCAGTCGCACGTGACGATCAACTCCACCTGGCGCCCTTCGCGCAGCAGTTCGTAGGTGGCGGTATTTTCGAAATGGCCACCGTCGGACAGGTACTGGTAGTCGCGGCGGTGCCCGTGAAAGCGTGAGCTCAATTCGTAGAACAGGTAGGCCTGGGTGCTGAAGTAGGTCCAGGGCTTGAGGTCCCGAGGCACCCAGCCCGATTGGCCGGGGTCGACGAAGTGGCTCGGCCACCAGATCCCCAGGCGCACGTTGGCCAGCCCGAGGATCAGCGACATGCCGAGGCTGTTGGCCCGGCCCAGGCCCGTGCTGAAGGCAGCGCCAGAGACGCCGATCCACTGGCCGAGGGTCAAGGCCCCCATGATTTCCGAGTCCGGGCCCTGGCTCAGGTCACGGCGATAGGGCTTGCCGTCGAGGCTGTAGCGTTCCGCCGGGCCTTGGTTGGCAGGTGTTGCTCTGCCCACGGCAGGCGCCCAGTTCGGCGCGATGCACAGCGGTTTGCCCTTGCGATCGCGTTGCACCAGTTGCTCGGCGGGGTCCACCGTCAGGTTCATGGTGACGTTGATCAGGTGCACCGGTCCGGCGCTGGGGGTGGCGTAGTACTGCTGCAGCGACAGGTCGTCGTTGGACATCGGCTCGGCCACGCTGAGGTAGGTGCGGCGCTGTTGGGGCGGGCCGTTGAAACGCCGGCCATTGGAGGCGCCGAGGTAGGCACGGCTCAGGCGTGCACTATAGAAAGCCTGGAGTGACGAGGTGTTGAGAAAGCCGATGAAGCGCCCGCTGATGCACACCAGCAAGGCGGCCAACAGGCTCACCGCCAGCAGGCGCCAGGCCGCCGCCGGGCTGTTGGAGACGGCGCCGCCGTCATGGGCGATCCACTGCACCAGCAGCGCCCAGCACAGGCACAGCAGGGTCAGCAGCAGGCCGCCGGCGACCAGCGCCAGCACATCCAGTGGCAGTTTGCGCATCCAGCCGGGCAGGGGTTTTTCGTCCTTGAGCAGGACCAGGCGGCGAATCAGCCAGACCAGCAGTGCCAGCAACAGCGGGGTGCCCAGGGCCTGGTAGTCCAGCAGGTAGCGATACAGCGCTTCGGCGCTGCTCACCAGCAGGGCGAGAAAACCCAGGGCCGCTGTTGCGACCATGGCCCGGCCCAGGGCGCGGGTGATCTGCACCCGATAGTTGCGCACGCAGTTGTTGCAGACGCTGTCCTTGGTCGGGTCGCGGTTGTCGGCCAATCTGCGCGTCAATTGGCGAGTGATCAGCAGGGCGTTGGTGCCGACCAGGGCGGCGGCCAGGCTCAGGCTTCCCAGCGCCTGCCATTGGGCCATGCCATAGGCCAGGGCGCCGCCGACCCACAGGCCGGCGACGATCCCCAGCATGATGCGGAACGCGGCGTTGCCCAGGCTCGGCGGCTGGTCCAGATCGCCCCGGGGGATCACCAGCCAGTACGCCACGGCGCAGGGCAGGGCGAACAGCAGCATGGCCATCAGCGGCCAGAGCAGCAGGCTGGCGTGGCTCAGGACCTGGAACAGGGTCAGCAGGCTGAGCATCAGGAGAATCGGCAGGCCGATCATTACGTGCAGTGACAGCCAGTTGCGCCAGGTCATGGCCAGGGCGTAGAGCATGTCGCCGGAACCGGTGGGGGTCAGGTAGCGGCCGTTTTCCCGGAGCCAGGCGCCGGGGCCTTGGCCCACGGGCTGTTGGGCATAGTCGACGCCGGTGCTGATGCGTCCCGGCGGCTCGAAGCGCAGCGCCTGGTAGGCATCGCGGGCGGCCTGGCCCACCGGGTCCTGGGGATCCAGGTCGCGCAGGCGTCCGGGGAGGAACAGGCTGGAGAAGAAGCTGCCGATGTAGCCGCCGCCACTGACCGTGGACAGGTAGTCGAAGCGCGACAGCAGGCTGTTGTCCGTGGCCGCGTCAGTTGGTGGCGGCTCGGCTGGCGCGGTAGGCGCCGGCGCCCGGGCCATGGCCTGCAGGACTCCGAGGCAGAAGGTTGCGCTGCGAATGCCGCCGCCAGACAGCGCCAGCCCCCAATGGCCACGGCTGGAGCGGGTTTGCCCGGGGGCTTCCTGGTGCAGGCTCAGGCGTCTGAAACGGATGCGTTGTTGCTCGATCTGGTACGGGTTCTCGTCGGATGTCATGGACCTTCCTTGGGGACGGAGGGGCAGGGGCCTGGTTGCGCCGTGGACCGGGTGCCCTGCCGAGCGCCCAGCAGAATACCGGATGCCGGGGTTTGGGTGTGCAGCGACGGCAGCGTTGATGAGGCCGCTGGAATCGGCTTTGAACCCATGTTCAAGGTCTTCGTCGGCGGTGCTAAACGGTTGGTTTCGACTTGCCTGGGGTGCAAGGTTTTCAGGATTTTCATGCATTTGGCGCATGAGAAAATAGACCGTGGTTATAACGTTAGATTTTATTCATATAAATGGACATAAGCTTTAGCCGCTATGCTGCCGCCAGTTTTTTACCTGGCCGCGTGATTTGTAGGGCTTTATTGATGGATGTGGGTAATTTCGGTTTTGTAGTTGCAGGCCTGGTTGTCGGGTTCATCGTTGGCATGACAGGGGTCGGAGGTGGCTCGCTGATGACCCCGATTCTGCTCTGGTTCGGGATCAATCCGGCCACTGCGGTGGGCACCGACCTGTTGTACGCCGCCATCACCAAATCCGGTGGGGTGCTGGTGCACCAGAAGAACCGCAACATCGATTGGCGCATCACCGGCTGGCTGACCCTGGGCAGCGTGCCGGCAGTGGTGGCCAGCCTGTGGTTCCTGAAGAACCTCGACACCGATCCCCAGGCTCTGAACGCGGTGATCAAGCAGGCCCTGGGATTTGTCCTGCTGCTCACAGCCCTGGCCATCGTCTTCAAGAAGAAGCTCATGGCCTTTGCCCAGCGTCATGGCGGTGACTACCAGCCGAGCCCTGGCGGCCTCAATGGCCTGACCGTGGTCACCGGGTTGATCCTCGGCACCATGGTCGCCCTGACCTCCATCGGTGCGGGTGCCCTGGGCACCGTGGCGCTGTTCATTCTCTACCCGTTCCTGGCCACCAAGCGCTTGGTGGGCACCGAGATTGCCCATGCTGTGCCCCTGACTCTGGTGGCTGGCCTGGGGCATGCCAGCATGGGCAACATGGACTGGCACCTGCTGGGTTTCCTGTTGATGGGTTCGCTGCCGGGGATCTGGGTCGGCAGTCACATGAGCGGACGCATCTCCGACGAGATCCTGCGGCCGTGCCTGGCAGTCATGCTGTTCTCCATCGGCTACAAGCTGGCCTTCTGAGGCCTCGCTGGCCGGGCCGCCTCAGGCCCGGCGATACAACGCCAGAAACCCCGCCAACGAGAGCATCGCCACACCGCAGCATTGGTTGAGCCGGCGCATACCGGTCTGGGTCAGGAGCTTCGCCGCCTGCACCCCTCCGGCGGCATACAAGCCCATCACCATCACCTCGACGATTGCCGTGACCAGCGCCAGGGTGGCGTATTGGGCAAAGACCGGCTGGGCTGGATCTACGAACTGTGGCAGGAAGGCGGTGAAAAACAGCAGCACCTTGGGGTTGGTCATGGCCACCGAGAAGCTGCGCCGGAACACCTCGCCATGTCGCGAGCCGGCCCGCACCTGCTGGGCGTCGAGGGCCAGGGGCGCGCTGCGCCAGAGCTGGAAACCGAGCCAGGCCAGGTAAACCACGCCGACCCACTTCAAGACCATGAACAGCTGCTGCGAGGCCATCAGCATGGCCCCCAGGCCCAAGCCCACGGCAGCAATGATCAGCACATCCGAGAGCGCCGCGCCGGCCATGCCCACCGCCACCAGCTGGCGATTGCGCGAGGTGCCGTTGGCCATGGCCAGCAGCGAGGTGGGGCCGGGAATCAATGCGCCGATAAAGCAGCTTGAGGTGTAGAGCAGCAAGGTGGTGGTGTTCATGGGGCGTTCTCGACAAGAAGAGGGCATCGGCGTCGATGGAGCATGCCCCAAGCCGGCGAGGGTTTAAAGGCGCTTGCGGGATTGCTGGTGGTTTGCATGGATGATTGGTTGCTGGTGGCTGCCTTTGGCCAAGAACAGTCATTGAGCGCCTTTTTCAGAACGCTCATAGGTCAGGAATACCTGCTGATTGTGCGGTATAAGGCGACGCATCAATCAACTCCAGGACGCGCTGCGAAACGCTTATTCATCGTCCCCGTAGTATTTGACGCCAATGCGGATGATGTCCCGCCCCTGGTCCTTGCGATGGTGGTTGGTGTCGCGCAGGGAGTAAATGCAACCACAATATTCCTGCTGATAAAAACGTTCGCGCTTGCTGATTTCGATCATCCGCGCCGAGCCGCCACCCTTGCGCCAGTTGTAGTCCCAATAGGTGATGCCCGGATACTTTTGTGCGCTGCGGATGCCGCTGTCGGTGATTTGCTTCATGTCTTTCCAGCGCGAGATACCGAGGGAGCTGGAAATCACGGTGAAGTCGTTTTCATAGGCGTAAAGCGCGGTGCGTTCGAAGCGCATATCGAAGCACATGGTGCAGCGCACGCCGCGCTCGGGTTCATGCTCCATGCCTCTGGCACGTTCGAACCAGTTGTCTTTATCGTAATCGGCATCGATAAACGGCACCTTGTGCTCTTCGGCAAAGCGGATGTTCTCGTCCTTGCGCAATAGGTATTCACGCTCAGGGTGGATGTTCGGGTTATAGAAGAAGATGGTGTAGTCGATGCCCGAGGCGCTGATCGCTTCCATCACCTCTCCCGAACAGGGCGCGCAACAGGAGTGCAACAGCAACTTGTCCGCGCCATCGGGAAGGCTGAGTTGAGGCCTTTTGATGTTTGTCATGACGGAGTGTCCTGGGTATATCGGTCCAAATGAGCAACCGGAGCACAGTGCAGTGCTCCGCTAACCTGTAGGTAAACGTCGCTAGAAGCCCCCCAAATGGCTCCGGTGCCATGAGTATTCATGGACTTGCTAAGGCTCTCGCTTGATTGACGCGTAAAAGCGGGCCGCGAAGGTAAATGCTCAAACCGCGCTATGTGCGGCGAGGTTGCAATACTGTCCTTTGAAATACAGCAATGGCTGCGTAGCGGCAGCTTCTTGTAGTTTTAACGCTTTCACTTCACCAATCACGATCAGATGATCACCTGCGGCGTGTTCGACGTGAATTTCGCAATCAAGCCAGTGCAGGCTGCCGACAATTATCGGATTACCCAGCGGCGATTCCTGCCATTCGACTCCGTGCCACTTGTCCGTGCCTTTTCGAGCGAACTGGTTGGAAATATTGACCTGCTCACCTGACAGGATATTGACTACGAATCGACCTGCCTGGCGAATTTTGGGATAGCTGGCCGAACTGGACATTACGCTGAATGACACCAGCGGCGGGTTCATCGACACGCTATAGAACGACTGGCAAGTGAAGCCAATCGGCTCGCCATCAATGTGTGATGTAATCACCGTGATACCGGAAGCGTAATACCCGAGCGCTTCGCGAAAGCTCAATGGCTCGATAGCAGTACTAGGAAGTGACATGGTAGATCCTAAATATTGAGTGCGACTCGAAAGTGCTAGGGAAGGTCTGAAGTCGTCCGGTAATTTTGGTTGAGTTCAACCTTTGCCAATTTTGAAAGCGGGCCATCGAGCAAAACCGACCAGATAGCCCACTTTATTCTTCGGGCAACCTGGTCGGCGAATTGCAATAGATTCGGCGAGTCCTTTCAGAATCTCCCTGAAACTTCCACCGTCTTCAATCCTCCCGTACAGCACTTCCGACTTTAGCTCAGCACTAGTTCGAGAGTTCTCTTCGGACGATTTCTGCGCCGGCACTGAGCGCATTTAGCTTGCCTCTTGCTACTCGACGAGATAAAGGGGCCATGCCACAGTTGGTGCAAGGATAGAGCTTGTCGGCATCTACAAACTGAAGTGCTTTTCGTAGGGTATTGGCTACTTCCTCTGGTGTCTCAATGGTGTTGGATGCCACATCAATGGCCCCTACCATCACTTTTTTACCTCGGATGAGCTCAATAAGATCCATTGGCACATGAGAGTTGTGACATTCCAGTGAGATTATATCGATACTGGATTTTTGCAGTTTGGGGAAAGCCTCTTCATATTGTCGCCACTCTGACCCCAAAGTCTTCTTCCAGTCTGTATTGGCTTTGATGCCATAGCCATAGCAGATATGTACAGCGGTTTCACACTTAAGGCCTTCAATTGCCCTTTCCAAGGTGGCAACTCCCCAATCATTTACCTCATCAAAGAAAACATTGAATGCGGGCTCATCGAATTGAATGATGTCAACGCCGGCAGCCTCTAACTCTCTGGCTTCCTGGTTGAGGATTTTGGCGAATTCCCATGCCAGTTTTTCGCGACTTTTATAATGGTTGTCATAAAGTGTATCGATCATAGTCATGGGACCTGGCAAAGCCCATTTTATGGGTTGCTTGGTTTGCTGACGTAGAAACTTGGCATCTTCAACAAAAACTGGCTTTTGGCGAGTAACAGCACCAACGACCGTCGGTACGCTGGCGTCATAGCGGTCACGAATTCGAACGGTTTCACGTTTTTCGAAATCAACGCCGTCGAGGTGCTCAATAAACGTAGTGACAAAGTGTTGGCGGGTTTGCTCACCATCACTGACAATATCTATGCCTGCTTGTTGTTGCTCTTGCAGCGACAAGCGTAAAGCATCTTGCTTGCCCTCAATCAATTCCTCGTCTTGCAATTTCCAAGGTGACCAAAGTGTCTCGGATTGTGCAAGCCAAGAGGGTTTAGGTAAGCTGCCGGCAGTTGAGGTGGGTAACAATTTTTTCATAATGGATGACCTTGTATTTTTGACTAGTCAAAGAGCGTAATTGGCGGACCACTGCTCAAGAGTGGCTTGGTATGGTTTGATAAAGTGCTCTTCAACAAACTTCCCTTGCTCAATAGCCAGTCGGCCACGTTCTTCTCGATCATAAACAATTCGAGTCAGTGAATAATCTTGGTGCTTCAAGCTGGGTTGATAGGACTGTCCTGCTGCAGAGTTGGCGTTGTAAATTTCTGGGCGGTAAATCTTCTGGAAGGTGTCCATCGTGCTGATGGTGCTGATAAGTTCAAGGTTGGTGTAATCACCTAGCAAGTCGCCAGCAAAATAAAAAGCCAAAGGCGCCACGCTATTTGCAGGCATGAAATAACGAACCTTTAACCCCATTTTTTTGAAATATTCGTCAGTCAAAGAATATTCACTTTGCTGGTATTCAATGCCCAGAACAGGATGCTGGTTTTCAGTCCGTTGATAGGTCTTGCTGCTCGAAACACTTAGGCATATAACCGGAAGCTTGTTGAAGTGATCTTTATAAGTGCTTGAATTAACGAAGTGCTTGAATAATTTTCCATGCAGATCTCCAAAATTATCTGGAGTGCCAAACTCGGACTGATTCTTGTTGTGCCCCAACAACAGCACGCTAAAGTCATAGTCTCGCACGTAAGAGGAAAAGTTATTCCCTACAATGCCCGCGGTGCGTTCGTTGGTTTTTCGATCAACAATATTCGTTTTCAATATTTCAATCAGCGGGACGGCATTGCCGATGCTTTTAATGTCAATAGCCATCTCAACGGAAATTATTTCAAGTTCGACAGCATAGCGATCGCCTTTGGGGTTATCCCAGTGCGCCAAGGCATTGAAACGATTGTCAATCATCCTTAAAGTGTTGCGCAAGTTCTCTTGGCGGCTCTTTCCTCTGGCCAAGTTGGCAAAATTTGTAGTGATGCGCGTATTTTCTGAGGGATGATAGTTTTCGTCGAAACAAATGCTCTTGATGGTAAATGTAAACTCTTTGTTCATTGTGATCTGGCACCCTGGTTGTCCGAGATAAAGCCTGAGTTTATTTATGGCTTTCCAGTTTTTGTTTTTCTGGCTTTTAACTCGAAGGTATTTATATTCCCTATAATTAATACGTATTTTATGCTGGCCTATGGATTGAGTGAAAACGAATTGATTTCATTAAAGCCTTTAGCCATATTCATGATGTGGTGTCCGGTTAGTTGCCCAAGTCCCTGTCCCGCAGGATTCACTGAATCGTCCTGGCTTTTGTAGCGGAAGCTCAGCACTGTTCAAGCGTCTCGACCCCTTGCTGGCGAAGACTTACCGGTCATGTAGAGACGGTCGTCCTCGGCTTGAGGCCGAGCGTGTCCTCAATACCCGGGTGCTGATCAGCAGCAATGACTGCATCAAGGTGCTCGACCTTGATGGCCGGCTGTCGTTCATCAGCGAAGGTGGCCAGCGGGGCATGGAGGTCCGCGATTTCAACGCGATTGTCGGCTGTCCCTGGGCGGATTCCTGGCGAGGGGAGAGCAACCAGGCGGCGCTGGCAGCCCTGGTCGTAGCGCGGGGTGGTGAATCGGCGCGTTTTCAGGGCGCCGCCGAGACCTTGGCCGGCACCCGTAAATGGCGGGATGGGCAAGTCACGCCGATGCTCGATGAGGCCGCCAGCCGGAGAAGATCCTCTGCATCTCGCGGGACATCAGTGCCACCCGCGAGGCCGCGGCTGACCCAGATGATCAATCCACTGATCGGTGCTTGCATCGAACTGTGTATCGAGCTGCAGCAGCCCTGCTACATCCACGCCGATGCCGGCCAGTTCGATACCGCGCTGATCAACATGACGGTCAACGCCCGGGGCGCGATGCACGGCGAAGGCCTGTTGGTGATTGCCGTGGAACGTGTGGCGCAGATTCCGGCCTGTCCCAGGTGTTCGGCGTCGCCCAGCAGTCCGGCGGCGGCCTGGTGATCTACCGCCAGCCCGGTCAGGGCACGCGCTTCACCCTGTTCCTGCCGCGTTCCGCAGCCTTGGCATCGCTGCAGGTCGGCGGCCAGGGCGCCACGTTGCTGGTGGCGGACAACCCACAGATCGGGGCGCTGTTGGTCCAGGCCTTGAACGAAGCGATAAGCCCATCGGCAAACCCCTGCAGAGGCAACGCCTCAATCCGGCTCAAGACAATATGGCTTCGATCACCAGGACATTGGCAGAGGCGGTATGGACGTTGAACATGCATCTGGGAGTGATGGTCGAGCCTGATTCGATCAGGACTTCCTGTTCATTTTCCATTCCAGGTGCGCCTTTGCGGTAGATCACGGCTTTTCTGTTGCCATAGGGGGCGTTCAGGATCCAGATCGCAGGGATGGGGTTAGGGGCCGGATTGAGATCGTGATAGGCATGCCAGGCGGCAATCTGTGGGCAGAATGAAGTCGAGAGTGGCTTGCTGGTGGTGAACGAAGCCACCTCTCTTGGATGGCAGGAGCCACCGTGAAACAGCACCTGGCCGGCAGCCAGCGCTCTTCCAAAGCGCCTGACCTCATCATTCAGGGTTGCCAAGCAGACGGTGCTTGAGCCTCTTTGATAGCGCTTCAACGGGGCCGAGTCTTTCAGGTAGGGCATGGCGGACTTGGCCTGTTTGAGGGACGCATGCTCCTCGAGTTGACGCCGGAACTCGTTGACCACTCCTGAGCCGCCGAAGTGGTTCAGGGTATGGATGACAAAGTCCCTGGCATTGGTAACGGTCTGTTGTTCGCGCAAGGGCACGGTTGGCCACTTGTTTTTGAGCGCGGCTTCATGAAACAGAACTTCTCGTTGGTCCAGTGGCCTGTCGCTGATGGGGTAGAGGTCGATCAATGGAAGGTGGTTCATGCATCCCAGTCCTTGTTCTCAGCATCGACAGCGTGTCGGATGGGGGAGGAGTAATGAAAACCCCTGCTTGAGAGGCTGATGTGCAGGAGTTTTTCATGTTCACTGGGGACCCGGCAATTTTCCTTTCGACGTTATTCAGCGAGCCTTGCTGAACCATTCCTGTGCCGAACGCCATAGGCAGATCCCCAGGAAGTACGCCGAAGCCGTCAGCCACAAGCCCATGATCGGCGGGCTGCGCAGCGGGTGGCCGAGCACCAGCAGTGCGCCGCTGAGCAGCCAGACAAAGGTCACGATGATGTTCAGCGGCATCCACTTGCGCACTCGGAAAGGGTGCAGGAACTGCACCCGCGTTGCGGTCAGCAGGGCCAGGGCGAAGATGCTCAGCAAGCTCAGCCAGGGGCCGGTCCCGATCAGGTAG
Source organism: Pseudomonas sp. Fl5BN2 (assembly GCF_009908205.1). Classification (NCBI taxonomy): domain Bacteria; kingdom Pseudomonadati; phylum Pseudomonadota; class Gammaproteobacteria; order Pseudomonadales; family Pseudomonadaceae; genus Pseudomonas; species Pseudomonas sp. Fl5BN2. Next base: position 15,998 of record NZ_JAAARL010000039.1, read on the forward strand.
AAACACAGGGCGACCACGTTCCAGGCGGCGGGAAAGCCCTGGAAGTAGTTGTCGTGGCTCTTCATGTTGACGTTGCAGAAGCACAGCAGCGAGGACAGCAGGATCAGCGAGGTGGCCAGCAGCGCGCTGTATTCCGGCAGGGGAATGTAGCGGTAGATGAACAGCGCCGGGATGAACACATAGGTCAGGTAGTCGATCACCAGGTCGAGTACCGAGCCGTCGATATTCGGCAGTACCGAGCTGGTCTTGACCTTGCGCGCCAGGGAACCGTCGACGCCATCCACCAGCAGCGCCACCCCCAGCCACAACAGGCAGGCTTTGGGCTGGTTGTCGAACAGCGCCAGGGTTGCGAGCAAGGCGCTGACCACCCCGGTGGCGGTGAAACCATGGGCGCCCCAGGCTTTGATTCTGGCAATTTTCAGGGTTGAGATCACAGGGCGTTTCTCCAGCGGCGGTGATGCCTGGCAGGTGGCCGGCGCTGGAGCGCCGGCCACCTGCCAGATTGCAGTTATCGACCGGAAAGCCTTGTAGAAGGTTCAGCGCGATATGGACGCTTGAACAGTCTGTTTGAGCTGCTCTGCCCACGGCGCAAAAGGCCGCTAACGGGTGCTTTCGATCAACTGCTGTTGATTCTAGGAGCTGTGGCGAGAGGGCGTGGAAAAACCCACAGACCTCGGTGCAGGCGGTGGTGTTGTGGCCTGGTGAGTGTGGCTCAGCAGCACAGGGAAAGCGCCACGTCAGGAAGCGTTCTTGGCCGTCGCCAGGGTTTTCATGGCGTAGGCGCCCCGGCCAATGCCACGCCAAGGCCAACGAGTGAGCCGCCGATGAGTTGGGCGATATCCAGGCTGATTTCAAAGTCGGGTTCGGTTGAGAGTAACTTGTAAGTTGCACGAGCCAAGAATGACAGCGCGCCGATCAATGATAAGGCGCCCACCGCAGTACACGGTGTCTTTGTATTTTCTGGTGGGTTGGGTCGGCTGGTGCCGGTGCGCTATTGAATGTCAGGGTTTGCTCTTGTAACTGATTTATCTGATCTTCGAGTTGCTTGAGGGTTTTCTCTTTGTATAGCTTGGCATCGTTGCACTTTTTAGTTCGAGTTGCAGGTCTCCAGTGTCTTTGACTTGGGCCTGTTTTTTGTCCGTGGTGTTTTCTGGTGCTTGAAGGCTTTCGATCATGCCTTGCAGTTGTTTTTAAATTAATGAATGAGTCACTTCTTCGCCAATTTTCTTGAACATTTGTAGTCGTTGCTTGAGCTCCAGGCACACGGCGCTTAGGTACAGTCCATGACGGATGATGCCTGGGACGAGCACTGTAGCGAGATTGGAGACTAGTATCGGTGCGCTAAAAATCAATGCTCCGTGGAGAGTTTCTTATACTCAATGACACTATTGGTCGAGCAGAAATGATATGAGGATTGAATGCTTGAATGGCTAGCTATTTAGTTGTGCTTTAAGTGTTTTATAATCTATCGGATTGGGTTTTTATTGAATGTTTCTGGGTTTCGGGGGAGGGCTGTTAACTGTGCTGTTAGGTTTGCGGTGATTGGAAGCAAGACGCTTTTGCAGTGTCTATCAAATGTGCTTGATTTCGATGGTTGGTACATCGTCAAGTCAGGAGTGCGCCTATTCTCGGAAAGCGTAGTTGCGTAACTTTTCCTAATTGCCAATAAGGAACTTGATTATGAGCGATCCGACCTTCTCTATCTCTGCCTGGAACCCGGAAGTGAGTGGCTTGACGATGGGTAAAATGAAATGCAGTCCAGAGGGCGTTGGGTATGCCCTGACTGAAGCGATGCAATTCAATGTCAATGTTACCGCACCTCCCAGTGGCGCTTTTTTTGTCAACCCCGGCAACCATGGGGTGGTGAAGATCGTTCTGAGTAGTGAGCATCAGATTGATGACGCCTGGCCGATTTTTCCGCTGAGTGCGGAGGTGATTTCCGCTGTGCGCCTGGACATCGCTACTGAGATTTCCACTGACCGCAAGACCGTCCAATTCGACGTCCGCACAGGTGACTCCACGGGGCTGATCTTTACCACCGCTTTTGTCATCCAATTCTCCCCTGAAGTTCGGCCTTGTGCTGATGGGCCAGCGATCTAGGCGTCCGTGTCAGGTTGTCCTGCAGGGCATTGGATGATGGGGCGCTGAACCTGTACCGGGCGGTGCCAAGAGGACACATCGGGCTCGGAAGCGGTCGCGAGACAGCACAACGCCGCCTGCCCAGTACTGGGCAGGCGGTGTTGTTTTTTGCTGGGGGCAGTCTTGGGTCAGCTATTTCTGCTGTGCCAGTACGCTGAGGATCTTGTGGGCTGCCTTGACCCGTTCCTCGTTGGGGTAGTTCTTGTTGGCCAGCAGGACGATGCCGATCTGCTGGCTCGGGACAAACACCACATAGGCGCCGAAGCCCCCGGTGGAGCCGGTCTTGTTGTACAGCGCGTCAGCCTTGGGCGGTTGCACCGGCGTCAGCCATTGCACCGGGTGCGGTTCGAGGATCATCTGCGCTGAGTTGCCAGCCAGCAGCCGCTCCAGGGACACGGGGTAGTTGTAGCGTTCCCAGCCCAGGCCCTGGGTCATGTCGCCAACCTGGTAGTAACCGCTCTGGGTGCTGGCCAGGGCTTGTTTCAGGGGGGCGTCGAACTGGCCTGGTTGCAGATTGCCGGCAACGTACTGCAGCAGGTCCGGGGCGCTGGTCTTGATCCCGTAGGCCTCGGCGTCGAGGGGGCCGGGGCTGACCCGTATCGCTTGGCCCTGCTTGTCGTAGCCCTTGGCGTAATGCTGTTGCTGGTCCTGCGGTACGTGCAGGTAGCTGTGCTTGAGGCCGAATTTGGGCAACAGCGTGTGTTCGATCAACTGGTCGAACGGCTGGCCCAGGCTGCGGGCGGCGAGGTAGCCGAGCAGGCCGATGCTGGGGTTGGAATACTGGCGCTGGCTACCGGCGCTGAAGCTGGGTTTCCAGGTGTTGAAGTAGTCGAGGATCTGGTTCTCGCTCTGGACCGCGTCGGGGAACTGCAGCGGCAGGCCGCCCGCCGTGTAGGTACCCAGTTGCAGCAGGCTGATGCCGTTCAGGGCGCTGCCGCGCAGGGCCGGCAGGTACTGGCTGGCCTTGTCGGTGAGGGCCAGTTTACCGCTGGCCTGGGCATAGCCGGCCAGGGTCGCGGTATAGGTCTTGCTCACCGAGCCAACTTCGAACAGGGTGTCGTTGTCCACGGGGCTTTGGTTCTCCTTGGAGGCCAACCCGTAGTTAAAGTAATGTCGTTTGCCATCGACGATAATCGCCACGGCCATGCCGGGAATGCCTTGCTGCTGCATCAGCGGGCGGATGGTGGCATCCACGGTGGTTTTCAGAGCGTTGTCGGCGGTATCCGCAGCGAGGGCGTGCGCGGTACCGAGGAGCAGCGCGCAGGCGCTGATGATGCCTAATCCGCTTGAGGTTATTTGCCGCATGATGGGTGGTTTTCCATGTGCTTTGATTATTCTTGCCGCTGGATTGCGAGCAACTTTTCGGTCTGGGGGTTGTTTGCGGGTAGCTTCTGGCGCAGTGCTCGCGAGGTCTTACTGACCGGCGAGGGCGCGCTCGGCGCTACGTGAGCCAGGCCAATGTAGGCATTCTGCGCAGGATCGGCAAACGACGATATTTCGCAGGAGCCATTAGAAAAACTAGGGAATGACCATGCTCCGTCCTCACCTGCCGTTGAATGCGCTACGGGCTTTCGAAGCCTCGGCGCGTCATCTTAGTTTCACCCGCGCAGCCATCGAGCTGTGTGTCACCCAGGCGGCGGTCAGCCATCAGGTCAAGAGCCTGGAAGCCCAGCTTAACGTCACCCTGTTCAAGCGCCTGCCCCGGGGGCTGATGCTCACCAGCGAAGGCGAGACCCTGCTGCCGGTGCTGCGCGAGTGCTTCGACCGCATCGCCCAGACCCTGGGGCGTTTCGAGGGTGGGCATTATCACGAGGTGCTGACGGTGGGCGCGGTGGGCACTTTCGCCGTGGGCTGGCTGCTGCCGCGCCTGGGGGATTTCCAGGCCCGCCACCCCTATGTCGACCTGCGCCTGAGTACCAACAATAACCGGGTGGATGTGGCCGCCGAAGGCCTGGACTATGCGATTCGTTTCGGCAGCGGGGCCTGGCATGGCATTGAAGCCGTGCAATTGCTGCAGGCACCGCTGTCGGTGTTGTGCGTGCCGGAGATTGCCCGCCAGTTGCACAGCCCGGCAGACCTCCTGGGGCAGACCCTGCTGCGTTCCTACCGTACCGATGAATGGCCGCAGTGGTTTCTGGCGGCGGGCCTGGCTGCCAACAGCCTGTTGCCCCAGAGCATCGTGTTCGACTCCTCCCTGGGCATGCTCGAAGCGGCCCAGCAAGGCCTGGGCGTGGCCTTGGCGCCACCGCTGATGTTCGAGCGCCAACTGGCCGGCGGCAGCGTGGTGCAGCCGTTCGATATCGGCATTGTGACCGGCAGCTACTGGCTGACCCGCTTGCAGTCCCGGGCCGAGACTGCGGCCATGAGCGCGTTCAAGCGCTGGTTGCTGGAGATCACGGGCTGCTGAATCCTCGCCAGGGTTGCGTGCGCAGATCTGCATGCAGCCCTGGCCGCGACCCGCGGTCTGCGGTCAGGCTCAGTACCGCCAATGCCCGGGTACCCACACCCATTGGTCGGCGCGCCAGCGGTAATGCCCGGCGACCCAGTGATAACCCGGGGCTGGCGCCATCGGCACGACTTCGACAATGGGCGGCGGTGGCCGCCGCGGGTGAGCCGGTGCGACGATGCAGCCGGCCAGGGTGGTACCGAGCAGGGTGGCGATCAGGGTGATCTGGATGGCGCGCAGCATGGTCAGGTTTCCTGGGAGTGGTCCGGGCGCCCGCCGCAATGGCGGGCTGTCAGGGGTTGAACGCGGCCCGGGACGAAATCCGTCGCCGGGTGCTCAATTGCGATTGTTTGTACGGTTCTTGCCCGGTCCGTGCAGGTACATGGCGTCCACCAGTTGCTGGCGCTCCTGGAGCGACAGGCTACCGGCGAAGTTTGCCAGGGCATCATCGACCCGGGCCCGCAAGGCAATGTCGGCCTCGCGGGACTTGCCCAGTTCGGCATCCAGGGCATTGCGGTCCAGCTCATTGGCCTCGAGTTGATGAATCACCGCTTGCCTGGCCTCGCGCCCGGCAATGATCAACGACTGGTTGTCGTTACGGGTCTGGCGCAGCAACTGCCGCAGCTGGCGGCGGCGCTCCTCCGGCATCTGCGCCATGGCCTGGCGCAGGCCGTGCTGGGGTACGGCCAGGGCCTGGGCCGGCTTGGGGTGGCCAAGCCACTGGTAGAGGCCGCCGGCGACACCGCCGATCAGGAACACATTGAGCAGCAGCGACAGCACCAGCAAGGTTTTCAGTGGACGGATGGACAGGCTCACTGTTCGGCCTCCTCGGCATTGATGCTCAGGACAAATTCCGCGTCGCTCTGGTCGAAGACGCTGGGCAGGGCTTCGGCGGAGTTGGACAGGGGCAGGCTCAAGGTCACCGCCAGCATGCCGGCGGCGACCCCGCTGAGGCCTACGCCGACCCAGCCCAGGGAGGCCAGCCAGCCGGCGTAGCGGCGCCAGAACGAGGGGCCTGGCGAGTGCCGGGAGGCCGCGCCGGCAATGATCCGCTGGGCCAGCGCCGGACTCGGCCCGGCGACCTGATAGCTGTCCAGTTGGCCATCTAGCCAACGGGCCTGCTGCAACGCCTCCAGGGCCAGGGCATTGCCGGTGCCGAGCAGTGTCTGGGCGGCGTTGCGTTCACTGGCGGGCCAGCGTCGCAGGTCTGCGCCATAGGCGTCGGCCAGGTGCACAAAACGTTCGGGGGTCATGGTTTTCTCCTTCCTGAGAGGTCCGCACCGGGGGCCTCGGCGAGGTGGCTGCGCAGGTTGCGGCGGGCCCGCGACAGCAGGCTTTCCAGGGCTTCGACGCTGATCTGCATCAGCGCTGCGGCCTCGGTGTTGGACAGCTCCTGGTAGTACTGCAGGACGATCGCCTCGCGCTGGCGATCCGGCAGTTTGTCCAGGGCCTGGGCCATGCGCCGGCTTTGCGTGCTGGCGTCCAGTTGTTCGTCGGGGGTGGGGCCGCTGTCCACCGCCTCGAAGGCTTCCTCACTGTCTGACTGCAGGTGTTCTTTACGCCGGCGCAGGCGGTCGTAGCACAGGTTCAGCACCACCCGATGCAGCCAGGTGTCGAAGCGTGCCTGCTCGCTGCGCCATGTTCCGGCCTGTTTCCAGATCCGCAGAAAGCTTTCCTGGGCGATGTCCCGGGCTTCGTCGGCATCGCCCAAGAGGCGACTGGCAAGGGCCAGCAAGCGCGGCAACTTGCGCGTGACCATCTCTTTCACGGCCTGCGCTTCGTTGTTGCCGATGCGTGCGAGCAACTCCAGGTCCGGGTCGGTTTCGTTCAAATGGGCAACTCTCGGTCCGGTAACGGGGCAGTCCTGGTGGTGAGGGGGCTCAGCGGACCCAGCGCCCGTCGATCCAGAACCAGTTCGGGCCACGGGCCTGCCAGTGCCCGGGTATCCACTGGCCGCGGCGCATCACCGGCTGCCAGTGACCCGGAGCCCAGGCATAGCCACGCCCGTGCCAGCGCCAGTGCCCACGATCCCAGGCGTAGCCGGGACGTGCCATGGGTGCCGATTCGTAGCGCATGGGGGGCGGAGCCTGCTGAATGATCACGGTCTGGGCGAAGGAAGGGCTGCTGGCCAGGGCCGTGAAGGCCAGGGGAATCAGCAGCAGTGTGCGTAGACGCAGCAGGGAACGGACGAGCTTCATGATGACTCCTTCAGGCTGGCGTTCTCTGATGAACGCAGCTGATGGGTTCAACGATAGATGGCGGATGAATCCGTCGCGCATTGCGGAAAATTTTATCGACGCTTGATTCAACGACCGTTCAGCAGGCCCGGCCGCAGAAAAAAACGCTGAAGGGCGGCGACGGATGTCGTGGCGTGGCGACGTTCAATCAGTACCCGAGCCAAATGGCCCGGCCGTCACCGATGAACCCATGAGGAATTCACCATGTCCCGTCGTATTGCACTGCTGATTGTCATGGCCACGATGTTGTCCCTGGGCGGTTGCGTCGTGTACCCCGGGCACTACCATGGCTGCTGTTACCGCTATGGCTACTACCGCTGAGTGGCAGGTCGCGAGCGTCTGCAACCTTGGCTAAGAAGCCTCCACCCGGCACAATTCCCGAGCTAGCCGGGGGCTCTGCGCAGGTGGACTGCCAGGGTGGCTCTGGGGTCGGGAGGGCGCTGAATGCCAGTATTCGAGGAGCAGGAACAGGTGCATGACCCGGACGCGATTGCGCGTGCGCTGAGTGTCCTGCACATATCGACTCAGGACCGCCGCTGGGAGCGGCCCTGGCACAGTCACCGCAAGGCCCAGCTGTTGTTTCCATTATCCGGGGTGATCAGTTGCGAAAGCCCTGAGGGCTTGTGGCTGGCGGCGCCGCAATGCGCGGTATGGGTTCCCAGTGGTGTCGGCCACAGCGTCCAGGGCCTGGAGCACGCCCAGGGTTATTGCCTGTTCGTCGAACCGGAACATGCTGCGGCGCTACCTGAGGTCTGTTGCACCCTGGCGGTATCGCCCCTGCTCCAGGAGTTGTTCAAGCGCTGCGCGCAGCTGCCGGCGCTGTATGACCTGGACGGCGCCGAGGGGCGCTTGATGGCGGTGGCCCTGGATGAACTGAGCGCCGCGCCCCGCGAGCAGATTCACCTGCCGATGCCCCAGCATGCCCAGTTGCGGCGCCTGGCCCAGCAGATTATCGAGCGGCCGGAGCAGCGCTGCAGCCTGAACCAATGGGGCGCGCTGATCGGCCTCAGCGAACGCAGCCTGAGCCGCTTGATCCTCAGCGAGACCGGCCTGAGTTTCGGGCGCTGGCAGCGTCAGTTGCACATCCTCCAGGGGCTCAAGCAGCTGGGGCAGGGCGACTCGGTGGAGCGGGTGGCGCTGACCCTGGGCTATGACAGCGCCAGCGCCTTTATCCGCTTGTTCAAGAAAGCCGTGGGCCAGCCGCCGGGGCAGTTTTTTGCCGAGCGCGGACAACGGCTGAAGACCGATACGACCTCGTAGTTGCCATCCGCCGAGCCCCGAGGGGCTTGGCTTGCCCAGCCCTGGTGAACCTCGCCGGCTTGCCAGGCGTCATCTTTGGCGCTCTCGGCCAGAGGCAGGTATTGGCCGGATTGATCAATAGTCTGTCGATCTTGACTGATGCGGACAGGGTATTGCTCATAGATGATAACCATTCTTGTTTATCTTCTTTCCGAGGTCTCCTCATGTACTTCGATCATCAGCATTTCCCCTTGGTCTGGATGCGCCATGCCGCTACTGGCGAGGTGGCTACGGTCGATCCCTTCCTGCAACTGGAGCAACTGATGCGGCGCGGCCACGCTTTTGTCCTGCTGAGCGAGGGCATGCCCGATCCGCAGCGGCAGAACAGCCAGCAGGGCAAGGCCCTGCTCAAGCAGGGTTCGCTATGGATGAAACGCAACAAGGTGGCGATCCAGCGCTGGATCAAGGCGCTGATCGTGATTGCCCCGGAGCCTGAGGCCCAGGCCGGGGTCGAGGCCTTTGCCGACACCTATGAAAAGTTCTGGGGCTACCCGCTGCTGCACAGCGCCTCGCCATTGGCCGCGACCAGCCTGGCCCAACAGCTGCTGATGGTGCCGCGCAGGAATCAGTACAACTGGTAAGGGCGGGAGAGCAGGATCAGTTGCGCAGGTGCTCGGGGATATTCGCAGTGAGGACCTTGCCCATGCTGATCCGTGGCTCGACCTGGTAACCCAGGGCTTGGTAGAAGCCCTGCACCGATGCATTGCTGCTGACGATTTGCAGGTTGATCTTCAGGCAGCCCCGTTCGCCAAGGGCGAGCTCGCCGTGCCGGACCAGGGCCCGGCCGGTGCCGCGCCGGCGCTGCTGCGGGTCCACCGCCAGGGAGTACAGCCAGCCACGGTGGCCGTCATAGCCCGCCATCAGGGTACCGATGAGCTGTTCGTCGGCCAAGGCGACGAAGAACAGGCCGTCGTTCTCTTCGATTTTCTTGTCGATGGCCAGGGACGGGGTGTTATGGGCGGTGTCGTAGCCGAAGACGCGGTTCCAGAGATCGATCACTGGCTGGCGGTGAAGGGTGTTGCTGTACTCGATGATGGGGTTCATGACCTGCTCTCTGGGCGGTTCGTCAGTCTTGATGGCTCGGCCAGGTTTCCGTCGGGAAATAGGCTTCCAGGCCGGGTTCCTTGTGCTCCACCCCGTTCTCGATCCAGTAGCAGCTCAGGCGTGAATAGTTGTCCAGGTCGCTGCGTACCAGGCAGGTGGAACTGTGCCCCGGCCAGGTAAAGCGCAGTACATCGGCTTCGGCCATCGCTGCCCGCTCCACCTTGCCGATGGCCGTGGAGGTCTTGCCGTCCTGGGTCTTGACCAGGGTCAGGGCCTGGTTCTCGAAGCGGATCACCGCCGTGCCGGAGTAGGTCGCGCCGCCGTCCGGGTCTTTGCCGATGAACATGAAGTGCCCTGGCACCATGCTGTAGTAAATGTGCGGTTCAGGCGTCTGCGCGGCATGGGCGCCAGGGCTGCCCAGCAGCAGGCCGAGGAGGGCGGGGGGGATGCGGGAAAGGCGGGTCATCGGTCCAAGGTCCTGAGTGATCAGCGGCCATGATTCCAGAGTTGTGCCTTCAATGAAATGCCGGTGGCAGTGTTCGTCGGTCGGCGTTTGAAGACTGGGGCTGGCAACCCGGGGGGGATGCCATTCCGACAGCTTCCGTGGCAGCAACATCGCCGCCCGTGACCAGCAGGCCCTGGTGTCCTCCCCGCGCACCTACTACACCTTCGGCATCGAGCCGCGGGTGTCCCATGTGTTCGACCTCGGGCCTACCACCCAGGAAGTCAGCGTCGGCTACCGCTACCTGAAAGAAGGCATGCACGAGGAAGCCCGCCGCGTGGCCCTGGTGAACAACCAGCCGGTGCTGACCGCAGACTCCGACGGCCACGTCTACCAGGACCGTACCGGCGGCAGCGCGGCCAACGCCTACTACATCGACGACAAGATCGACGTTGGCGCGCCACGGACCTTTTTCTTCCAGGCCAGCGTCGGTTTCTGATCCCCGGCAGCCGCTGTTGCAGTCTGCGGCAGCGGCTCCCGAGGAGGGCTCAGACCTTGAGCACCTTGCCGCTGGCGGCCACCGCCAGCAGCAGCACTGAGATCAGGCCGAAGGCCACGCTCAGGCTGCTGCCATGGGCGATGAAACCGATCACCGCCGGCCCCGCGAGGATGCCGGCATACCCCAAGGTAGTAATGGCCGGGACGGCGATGCTTTCGGGCATGACGGTCTGTTTGCCCACCGCGGTGTACAGCACCGGGACGATGTTCGAGCAACCCGCACCCACCAGGGCATAACCCACCAGCGCCGCTTCCCAGGCGGGGGCCAGGGTTGCCAGCAACAGGCCGGCGGCTGCGGTGCTACCGCCTATGATGATCACGCGGCGCGCGCCCAGGCGCTGGACGATGGTGTCGCCGGTCAGGCGGCCCAGGGTCATGGTCAGGGCAAAGGCGGCGTAGCCCAGGCCGGCATAGGCAGCGTCCAGACTGCGTTCCTCGGTGAGGAATACCGCGCTCCAGTCCAGCACCGCGCCTTCGGCGAGGAACACCACAAAGCACAGGCAGCCAATGAACAGCACCACGCCGTGGGGCACGGCAAACGCCGGTCCCGCACTCTGGCTGCCATAGGGCAGCATGTGCGGCGCGGCCTTGATCAAGGCCACCAGCATCAGGACGATCACCACCAGGGTTGCGCCCAGCGGCGACAGGCCCAGCCCCAGCAGGGCGCTGACGCCAGCAGCGCCGACAATCCCACCGAGGCTGAACAGGCCATGAAAGCCCGACATCATGGTCTTGCCGCTGGCCCGCTCGACGATCACCGCTTGCAGGTTGACGGTGGAATCCACCCCGCCAAGCCCGGCGCCGAACATGAACAGCGCCGCCATCAGCAGCGGGATTGAGGTCAGGGTCGCCAGCAGCGGCAGGGCCAGGCAGATCAGCAGGGTGCCACCGGCCATTACCCGGCGACAGCCAAAGCGCCCGGCCAGGGCCCCGGCGATCGGCATCGCCAGGATCGAACCCACTCCCAGGCACAGCAGCAACAGGCCCAGAGTGCCTTCGTCGAGCCCGGCCCGGGCCTTGGCGTAAGGCACCAGCGGCGCCCAGGCGGCAATGCCGAAGCCGGCGATGAAAAAGGCGATGCGCGTGGACATCTGTTCAAGGCGGCCGGGAGTGGCCTGGAAATGGGGGGTGCTGGCAGTCATGAAAATCCTTGGTGGTCAGGCGTCGGCGGGGCTGGCGACGCTGGGTCGCCAACCCTGCCGACGCCGGGTGACCGCTTGTGCCGTCTCGCCGACCCAGTGCTGGTAAAGCCTGGCGTCGGTGGCGCCTTCAGTGTTGATCAGGAGTACGCGTGAGTGGTGAGTGAGCCGAGTGGCCCGCCTGAGGGCTAGCGCCTTGCCCAACTGTTTGAGCCCCGCGAGCCCTGCGGCGCCGGATTCTCCCGCCACCAGCGGCCTGTCGTGCTTGCTGCCGGCCGCCAGGTGGCGCATTGCATCCAGCGCGGCCGAATCGGGGATTGTGACAAAACTATCGATTGAAGGTTGCAGAAATAACCACGCCAGGGGCGAAGCCTCGCCACAGGCCAGGCCCGCTATCAGCGAATCCGCCGTACCGCTGGCACGCGAAGGCTGCTGGGCCCGTGCGCTCTGGTACAGGCAATCGGCCTGCTGCGGTTCCACCACCAGCAGGCGTGGTCGCGCCGCGCCGTGATATTCCCACAGGTAGCTGGCGACGCTGGCCGCCAACCCTCCGACCCCGCCTTGCACCAGCACATGGCTGAACCCCGGTTGTTCAGGCTGGCTGGCGCTTTGCTCAAGGACCTCGGCCACCAGGCTGGCGTAGCCCTGCATCACGTCCAGGGGCACGCTTGGCGCCTCCAGCGAGCCGGTATCGGCAATCACCTGCCAGTCATAGGTGGCGGCCAGGCGCGCGGCTTCGACGACTGACTGTGCGTAGTTACCGCGAATCCGCACGATGTGCGCGTCATAGGCGGCAATCGCCAGCTCCCGTTCCAGGCTGACCCCGGCGTGGAGCACGATCACGCAGCGGCAACCCAGGCTCTGTGCGGCCGCCGCCAGGGCCCGGCCGTGGTTGCCGTCGCTGGCGCTGATCACCGTGTAGTCCTTGAGCAGCGCGCGGTGCCGGCCGAGTAACAGGCCGCGGGCACTCAATGGCTGGTGCGGCCAGTACTGGATGACCTGCCGCAGCAGGGCGAAGGGTGCCCCCAGGGCCTTGAAACTGCCAAGGCACGAGCGCTGGGCTTCATCCTTGATCCAGACCTCGGCCAGCCCCAGTTGCCGGGCCAGGTCCGGCAGCGGGTACAGCGGCGTGGGCTGCTGGTTGAGCAGTGGCCAGTGGGCCAGCCACTCGCGGCTTTGCCGGGCCTGCTGGATGTTGAGCAGGCACCGCAGGTGCGCCGGGTAGGTTTCACGGACGGCTCGGGGGTTGGCGAACAGCATGACGGCTCCAGTGAACTCCCTGAGTGGACAAGGGATCAGGCGGGCAACGGGATTGGGCGGTTTTCAGGGGGCGCGCCGATGGTTCGGCGGCACGTCTGCGGGTGCGCTCGAAGGCTGGCACGGGGCGGTGAGCGGGACCCGGGTGGGCAGGGAAAATAATAGTGCGCGGGGGCTGAGTTTATTTCGCATAATCGGCGGCTTTTGCACAAAATTATTCCACCGTGAGCCGCTGTCTTCCGGAGCCCTGCCGTCCATGAACACCAGTCTTGATGCCTATGACCTGAAGCTGCTCGCCGAGCTGCAGCGTGACGCCAGCACCGCCCAAAGCGAGCTGGGGCTGCGGGTCAACCTGTCCACGGCGGCGGTCAACCGGCGGCTCAAGCGCCTGACCGACGAAGGCGTGATCGAGCGCTACACCGCGGTGGTTGCGCCGGATGCGCTCGGCCATGAGTTGAGCATCATCGTCGAGGTGGAAGTGGAAAGTGAGCGGGTCGATCAGCTCGATGCCCTCAAGCGCAGGTTCCAGGCCTGCCCCCAAGTCCAGCAGTGTTACTACGTGGCCGGCGAATGCGACTTCGTGCTGATCTTCTGTGTGCGCAGCATGGCCCAGTACAACCAACTGACCCATGAGCTGTTCTTCGACAACGACAACGTCAAGCGCTTCAAGACGCTGGTGGCGATGAACCGGGTCAAGGTCGGGCTGGAGGTGCCCACCACGGGCTGAGGCTCAAGGGCAATGCAGTGCCTCGACCAGGAAATCGACGAACACCCGGACCTTCTGTGGCAGGTGGCGCTGGCTGGGGTACAGCGCATAGATATGGCGGCTGGGCAGGCGCTGCTCCGGCAGCACCCGCAGCAACTGGCCGCTGTCCAGCAGGGGTTGGGCGACAAAGCCGGGCAGGGCGCCGATGCCCAGGCCGGCCACCAGCATGTCGCCGAGCATCAGGCTGTTGTCCACCGCAAAGTGCACCGGCAGTTCCAGCCGGCTGTTGCCTTCCGGGCCTTCCAGTTGCCAGCGCCCCGGGTGTTCCGCGAGCCGGTAGGCCAGGCAGCGGTGCCGGTGCAGGTCGGCAATCCCCACGGGGGTGCCCTGGGCCTGGAGGTAGCCTGGTGCGGCGCAGATGATCTGTTCCACCTGCCCCAGGTGGCGGGCGACCAATGACGAATCCTCCAGTTGTCGACGGATTCGCAGGGACACGTCGAAGCCTTCGCCCACCACGTCCAGCACCTGGTCGTTGAGGGTCAGTTCCACCTGCAATTGCGGATAGCGCTGCATGAACGCGACGAGGATCGGCGACAGCACCTTGAGCCCGAAGGACAACGGCGCATTGACCCGCAGGCGGCCGCCGGGCTCGCTGCTGCCGGCCTGAGTGGCGTGCTCCAGGGCGTCCAGTTCATCGAGCAGGTGAGAGCATTCGGTGAAGTAGCCCTGCCCGGCTTCCGACAGGCTCATGCGCCGGGTGGTGCGCAGGATCAACAGGCTGCCCAGGCGCTCTTCCAGTTGCCGCACCTGCTTGCTCACCGCCGCGGTGGATTGCCCGAGGTCGGCAGCGGCCAGGTTGAAACTGCCACGCTCCACCACCCGGCGAAAGGTGCGCATGGCCATCAGTACATCCATATTGTTTCCCCTGGGTTGAATATCTATCCACGAATCGGCTGATTATCTCTGAATCAGCACTCAATACCATGGCCACTTCATTTCGCAGGAGTGTTGTCATGGCAATTCACGCAAGGTCGAAGATCCTTCCCGGGGTCCTGGCGCTGTCGTTGATCAGCGGACTGTGCAGCGCCGCCAGCGCGGTGCGGCCCGAGGTCGGGATCAGCCCTTGGGGACCCAAGGATGAGATTGGCCGCCTGAACCTGATCACCGCTCAATCCCGGGCGGCGATCATGGCCCGGGTCAGCGGCGCCCAGGCCTACGACCTGGCGGTGGACTATTTCGTCGGCATGCCCAGCTGGCAGGCCGCCGGTGACCCGCCGTACCAGATGTGGATGACCCACACCCCCCACGGCAATGTGATCGCCGACCCGATGCAGGTCGGCGAACCGATGAACCAGCACGTCAGCTACAGCGGTTCGGCAGTGTCGATGTACGCCCACATGGGCACCCATATCGACGCCCTGAATCACTTCGGTCTCGACGGCAAGATCTGGAACGGCTTCCGTGCCGACCAGCACCTCGGGGACCGCGGCTGGAATGTCACCGGGGCGGAAAAACTGCCGCCGATCATTGCCCGAGGGGTGCTGATCGACGTTGCCGCGGCCAAGGGCCTGGAACAACTGGCGGACAGTTACCGGGTCACCCGTGCCGACTTGCAGCAAGCCCTGGGCAAACAGAAAGTGGCCCTGGAAAAAGGCGATGTGGTGCTGATCCGCACCGGGCGCATGCGCGACTACGACAACGCTCAGCGCTACATGGCCAACCCCCCGGGCCTGAGCCTGGATGCGGCGAAGTTCCTGGTGGAAGAGGGCGGCGCCATGGTGGTCGGCGCGGATAACCTGAGCTTTGAAACCTTCCCTTCCGAGGTCGAGGGCAACTACCTGCCGCTGCACACCTACCTGCTGGCGATGCAGGGTGCGCCGATCATCGAGCTGGTGAACCTTGAAGGCCTGTCCCGGGACCGGGTTTATCAGTTCGCTTTTATCGGTGCTTCACTCAAGCTGCGCGGCGCGGATGCGGCGCCGATCCGGCCGCTGGCCTTGCCAATCCACTGAACCCGGTCGGTTTCATTCACTCAGGAGATACCTATGTCGAGCCATGCAGCGCCCCAGGGCGTACTCAAGTTGTCCAACCCGGCCGGGCTCTATGACCCCAGCGCCAATGGCTATTCCCATGTCGCCCAGGTAGCCGCTGGCGCACGCTTGGTGTTTATCGCCGGGCAGGGCGGCGAGAACCTCGATGGTTCGCTGCCAGAAGACTTTACCGGGCAGGTGCGCCAGGCCCTGGCCAACCTGCAGACCGCCCTGGGCAGCGTCGGCGCCGAGGTGCATCAAGTGGCCAAGCTCACGGTGCTGATCGTTGATCACAGCCATGAGCGCCTGGCGGTTTTCGGCAGCCAGTTGCAACAGTTGTGGGGAGACGCGCCGACCCCGGCCTGCACGCTGATTCCGGTGCCGCGCCTGGCCCTGGACGGCATGCTGTTCGAGATCGAGGCGATTGCCGCACTGGCGCCCTGACGGCTTCCCGCCCCCCCCTGGCCGAGCCGCTGCATTTACCCTAATGTCAGCGGCTTGGTGGTTTCTGGAGGCGGTGCAATGGCAGCGTTCTACGATGCGCGGGGCAATATCTATGGTGTGGTGGCACCAGCGGCGCTGCGGCGCTTGGGGGTAGCCTTGCCCGGTACGGCGGCCGAGGCCGCCCGGGACCGGCGGCTGTGGGCCGCACAGGCGATTGCCGCCTTGTGCGACTGGGCGCCGGGAGCTCGCCCGGAAGGGGCCAAGGCCCATCGCTGTGATGGCTTGCTGGTGGGGCCGTTCCAGGCCGCGGCGCCTTTCGACCTGTTGATCGTCAACACCGATGGCACCCTGGCCGAGCGCAGCGGCAATGGCCTGACGATCTTTGCCCAGGCGCTCACCGAACAGGGGGTGCTGGCGGCCACAGGCGAGACGCTGTTGCAGGTGCATCATGACCAGCCAGGGGGCGCTTCCCCGGTGCTGACGGCAGTGGAGCCGGCGCAGGTGTCGGGGGTGCAAGGCTTCTGGCTGGACCTCGGGCAGCCGTCTTTCGGCCCGCAAGCAGTGGCGGCCCTGGGCGTCGAGGCGGTGAGCCTGAACGGTCTGCAACTGAGCCGGGTGGCGCCCTTGCAGCGCTTGCACCCACAGTGGGATCACAGCCAGTTCGTGCGCATCGGCAATCCCCACTGCGTGACCCTGGTGGAGGAAGCCGCGGCCTTGCCGAGCAACCAGCAGATGCTCCAGGCGCCCTTGGCCGAGGGGCTGACGGCGACCGCCTTTGCCTTACCCCTGGGCAGCGGCGAGCCGTGCCCGGCAGGGGTGAATTTGCAGTGGGCGGCGCGGGAGTCC
The DNA here is from genome assembly GCF_009908205.1 of Pseudomonas sp. Fl5BN2. Taxonomy (NCBI): domain Bacteria; kingdom Pseudomonadati; phylum Pseudomonadota; class Gammaproteobacteria; order Pseudomonadales; family Pseudomonadaceae; genus Pseudomonas; species Pseudomonas sp. Fl5BN2. The sequence goes on from NZ_JAAARL010000039.1 coordinate 32,585, forward strand.
GCCCAGCGCATCGTCGCCAGGGTATTCGAGCGGGGCGAAGGGCCGACCGCATCTTCCGGCACCAGCGCCAGCGCGGTGGCCAGCGCCGCCTGGCGGGTGGGCTGGGTCAAGGC